>NZ_JALKFY010000667.1:0-11899 GCF_023242985.1 Frankia sp. Mgl5
GCTCACCCTACCCGAAACGGACAAAACATCCCGACCGGGATGAGCCCAGCCCGGATCCGGGAAACGCACCGGCGGGCGGACACCGTCCACCCCAGGTCACCCGTCCGGGGCCACGAGAGAAGCCCACGCCACCCTGCCCCGAATCGGCCCGGAATCCCCGGGCCCATCACCCGGCGCCGGGCCAGAACAACCACCGAAGCAGTCTTCCGCATGCGTCCTTGCGGGAGACAACCGGGAAGGGAAGCTTCGACGTGAAGCATCGCAGGCTATTCGCACTCACCGCTGCCGCCGGCCTGTTATCGGCCGCTCTCGCGGCATGTGGAAGTGACTCGGATGAGGCTGGCGCGGACACCGCCGGACTCAAGGGAGACCCGGTCGTCCTCCAGGTGATCACCACGCTGAACAGCGTGACCCCGGGTGTCGAGGTCTATCAGGCCGCGCAGGCCGCCGCGGCGGCGGTGAACGCGTCGGGAGGCATCAGCGGCCGCCCCCTCGAGATCAAGGTCTGTGACGGCGGCGCCACCGACGGACCGGCCAAGGCCGTCGGGTGCGCCCGCGACCTCGTCGCCGACAAGTCGATCGTCGCCGAGGTCGGCGATTACCACGCGTATCAGGAACAGGTCAACACGATCCTGAACCAGGCTCACGTCCCGAACATCGGCCCGCCGCCGTCGACCCAGTCCGTCCTGAACTCGCCGAACTCGTTCCCGCTCGCCGGGTCCGAGGGTGCCGGTCTGGCCGCCATCCTCGCCGACGCCGGGGCGAAGGACATCCAGGTCGCCTACACCAACGTCGCCCAGGCCGCCGCTGCCCTCCAGTTCAACCAGGTCGCCCTCCAGAAGGGTCGCGGCCTGCAGGTCAAGGGCGGCATCCCGATCGACGTGACCGCCACCGACCTCACCCCGGCCGTCACCCGCGGCGCCGAGGGCGACGGAGTCGTCCTGGCGATGATGCCGACCCACTTCGCGTCCTGGCTCACCGTGACCGCCGGCGGCGACTTCGACCAGAAGCTCTCCGTCAGCGCCTCCGTCCTGGTGCCCGAGACGCTCAAGTCGCTCGGCGACAAGACCGACGGCATCCTCGTCGCCGCCGGCCTGCCCATCGCCACCGGCGACTCAGAGGGAGCGACGCGCTTCCGCGAGGAGATGGCCAAGTACCAGCCGGGCAAGCCCATCGACCAGGTCGGCCTCATGGGCTGGCTCGACACGTGGGCCTTCGCGCAGGTCGCCCGCACCATCGACGGCCCGATCACCCGCGAGTCCGTCCTCAGCGCCTTCAGCAACCTCGAGAACTTCAACGTCTTCGGGATGCTGCCCGACGGCTACACCACCAAGACGCCGTTCACCGGCATCCCGGGCATGCCCCGGCTGTTCAACAACCAGATGATCGAGGCCGTCGTCAAGGACGGCAAGATCGAACAGACCTCGGACGGGTTCGTCCCGATCTTCAGCAGGCCTTGACGTCCTCCCCCGCGTGAACGCGGGGGATTCCAACTCCTACACACCCACCAGGGGAGGTGCGGAATGTTGAGGTTCGCGGTTCGCGGGCGCGGCCGTGACCGCGCCTCCCCGCGCGGTCACGGCCCGTCCAGCCGCGATATTGCATGCCGCGTTCACGTCCGCGTTGGCCGTATGCCCGCAGGCGACGCACCGGAACACCGCTTGGCTCTCGCGGTTCCCGGGCGCCACATGCCCGCAGGACGAGCAACACTGACTGGTGTAAGCGGCCGGGATCTTCTCCACCCGGCCGGGTGCTTTCTGTTCCAACCGCCGGGCAAGCAGACCCCACCCGTTGGCGAGGATGCCCCGGTTCAGTCCGGCTTTCTGCCGAACATTCCGGCCCGGCTGGTCGACAGTGCCTCGGGCCGACCGGGTCATGTTCGTGATGCGGAGATCTTCCACCCGGATGACGTCGAACCGGCGGGCAAGATCGGTGGAGGTTTTCTCCACCCAGTCTTTCCGCCGGTCGACCTCTCGGACCTTCACCCGGGCGATCCGGGTCCTCAGCCGGCCGCGCCGGTTCGACCCGCGTGTGGCTTTCGCCAGCCGGCGCTGGAGCCGGCGGAGCCGTTCGGCTTCCTTTGGCCTCAGCGTCGGGCAGGACAGCAGCTCCCCGGTGGACAGCGCCGCGGACACGGCGACACCCCGATCCACACCGACGACCTCGCCGACCTCGCCGGTTCCCGGCGCGGGGATCGGGTCGGGTGCTACGGCGAACGCCACATGCCAGCGGCCCGCCCGATCCCGGGTCACCCGGTACGACCTGAAGTCCGGGATCGTCCGCGACACGCGGAACCTCACCCAGCCGACCTTCGGGATCCAGCATCGGGACCACTTCCGGTTCAGCGTCTCGACCCGCGCGTTCTTCCCCACGATCTGGAAACCCTCGGACCGGCCACGTTTCCGGAAGGTCGGGCGGCGGTGCGAGCCGTTGAAGAAGTTCCGCATAGCCTGGTCGAAGTCTCGAAGCGCCTGCTGCTGAACGGTCTGCGAACCGACCCGCAGCCACTCGAACTCCGCCCGCGCTTCGGTCAACTGCCGGCAACGCTCCGCATGGTTCGGCGCGTTCCCCCGGCCGGGCGTCCACCACGACTGCTGTTCGACCGCGAGATTCCAGACAAAACGCGCGTGCCCGCAGTGCTCCTCCATTCCGACAGCCTGTTCGGCTGCCGGATCGAGCCGGTAGCGGGACATGCCCTCATTCTACCGAAAGGATTCGATCATGCGGCCCAGCAAGGGACGCCGTTTCCTCCCCGACCTAAAGACCGGGGTATCCACGGCGAGATCCCGATGACCGGCCACCGGTCCAGCACCGGCGGCAGGACCAGCCTCATTCCCCGGCCGCTGCCAGCGCCCCGCCCTGACCCGCGGGTGCGCGCCGCCCTGTGCCCCGCCGATCAGCCCGCGCCCGGGGAGGTCACCGACGATGCCCGTCGCCACCGCGCCCACTGACACCGTGCCGGCCGGCACCGCGCCCGTGCTGGAGGCGACGGACCTGTCCGCCGGCTACCGCCGGGTGCCGTGCGTCCGCAACGTCAGCCTCGACGTCCGGCCGGGTGAGATCGTCGTCGTCCTCGGCCCGAACGGGGCGGGGAAGACCACCACCCTGTTGACGCTCTCCGGGGCGCTGCCCAGTCTCGGCGGAGAGATCCGTTGGCGGGGCGAGCCCACCGACCGGTCACTGCACCACCGGGTGCGCGACGGCCTCGGGGTGGTGCCCGAGGAACGGTCGGTGATCTCGCAGCTGTCGGTGCGGGACAACCTTCGCATCGGCCCCGGACCGGTCGAACGGGCGCTGGAGCTCTTCCCCGAGCTCAGGCCGCTGCTGCGGCGGCGGGCCGGCCTGCTGTCGGGCGGTGAGCAGCAGATGCTCTCGACGGCGCGCGCCCTGGCGGCCGAGCCGGCCGTCCTGCTCGCCGACGAGCTCTCCCTCGGCCTGGCACCCAAGATCGTGACCAGGCTGATGGACGCGCTGCGCGCGGCCGCCGACCGCGGCGCGGGTGTGCTGCTCGTCGAGCAGCACGCCCGGCAGGCACTGAGCGTCGCCGACCGTGCCTACATCCTGCGCCGCGGCAGCGTGGTGTGGGCCGGCACGGCCGCTGAGGCCAGGCGGGACCTGCAGCAGATCGAGGGCGCCTATTTCGGGCAGGACACCGGCGCCTGAGGGTCGCGTCCGCGGACGCTCCGACCGGCGGGAAGGAGCGTCCGCGGACGTCCGGTGGGTGCGCGTGGAGCGACGGTCGACGCGCACCCGTCTTCCGTCCGGCCCGTCGCGGATCGCGGCCCGCTCGTCACCGGAGGTACGGTTTTCCCCGAGTGGAGTGGTCCGCCGACGGCTCGGCGCAGCGTCCCGGTGCGGCGCGGTGGACCGATCGGGGTTGGGACATGCCGAGAGGACCATCTGCGCCACGCCTGGATCCGGCGCTGCGCACGGCGGCGGCTCTCACCGCCGTCTTCGCGCTCACGGTCACCGCGTGTGCGACCGTTCTGCCCGAGCTATGGGGCTATCTCACCATCCTGCTGGCGACCAACGTCACCTGCCTGGCCACGGTGGTCGTCCTTCTCCGCACCGCCCGGAGGACCGGCGGCCCGGACCGGCGATGGCGGGTGCTCGTGGCGGCGACGGCGGTCTCCGGACTCGGGCTCGCGGCCGCGACCCTGAGCGCGGGGTTCGGCCAGGAACCGACCGCGGCCACGTCCCGCCCGGCGGTGTACGGCCTGTTCCTGCTGTCGTACCTGCCCGCGCTGGCCGGGCTCCTCTCCTTCCCCTCGGACCCCCTGCCGTCCCGGCACGTGAGCGAGGACGAGCCCGTAGCGGCCGGGCGGGCGCACCACTGGTACGCGATCGTCGTGCTGGACAGCGTCCTGGTCGTCGGCTCGCTGATCCTGCTGGCCTGGTCGGTGGTGCTGGGCCCGCTGCTGCGGACCGTCGACCTGGACGGCCTGAAATTCCTGAGCTCCTTCGGGAACCTGATCGGGGAGCTGGTCCTCCTCGTCGCCGTCCTGTCGGTCGGCGCGCTTCGCCGGCCCCGGTCGCCGTGGGCCCTCGCGCTGCTGGGGGCCGGATGGCTCACGTTGGCGGCGTCCTCGACCATGGCCGTGGCCGACGTGGTGACGGCCCGGCACGGCGTCACCCCGACCGCGCTGCTGGGATTCCCCTTCGGCTGGCTGCTGGTGCTGCTCGCCGCTCTCGTGCCGATTCCGGCCAGGGCCCCTCCCCCACAGACAGCCCACCGGGCCCGGCTCCGGGGGCTGCACGCGGCCGTGCCGTACCTGGCGCTGGCGGTCGCCGGAGCCGTGGTGCTGGCGGAGCTCGCCGTCGGCGCGCACTCAAACCTGTTCCAGGTCTACGCCCTGTTCGGCCTGTTCATGATCGTCATCGTCCGTCAGATGCTGAACCTGGGCGAGAAGTCCCAGCTGCTGGCACTGGTCGAGTCGAGCCGGCGCCAGCTACGCCACCAGGCGTTCCATGATCCGTTGACCGGGCTCGCCAACCGGGCGCTGTTCGCCGCGCGGCTGCGGCACGCCCTCGACCAGCACAGCGCCGGCGGATCGCCGTTCACGCTGCTGTTCTGCGACCTGGACAACTTCAAGGGGATCAACGACACCCTCGGCCACGCCGTCGGGGACGAGCTCCTGCGGGTCACCGCCCGCCGGCTGCGCGCGGGCACGCGCTCCACCGACACGGTCGCCCGGCTCGGCGGAGACGAGTTCGTCGTTCTCCTCGACGGGGGCACCGGCGATCCCGAGCTGCTCTGCCGCCGGCTGGCGGCCGGCGCGCGCGCCCCCTGCGAGGTCACCGGCCGGACCGTCCCGGTCGGCGCCAGCTTCGGCCTGGTCCACGTGAACCTGGCGCAGGCCCGGCCCAGCCGGCCGCCGACCGCGGACAGCCTGCTCCGTGAGGCCGACGGCGCGATGTACGCCGCGAAGCGGCAGGGGAAGGGCCGGCTCGTGGTACGCCAGGCCGGGCAGGCCGCTCCCGAGGCGCCCACCACCATCCGCGGCGATCTGGCGCTGGCGCTGCGCGGCGAGGCGGACGGCGGGATCCTGCAGGTCGTGTACCACCCGGTCGTGGACCTGCGGAACGGGCGGTTGGCCGGTTTCGAGGCGTCGCCGCGCTGGTCCCATCCGCGCCTGGGCACGGTGCCGGCCGACCGCCTCCGCCGGATGGCCGCCGACGCGCTGTCCGTGGACCTGGACGCGTTCGTGGTGGAGCGGGCCTGCCGGGATCTGGCCGGTCAGACGGTGCCGACGGTGGAGGCCGGGCCGGTCTTCGTCGCCGTTGCGGCCGACCGGCTCGTGCGCGATCCGGGCGCGCTGGCGGAGCTGGCCGGGCTCGCGGCCGACGGCGGTGCCCGCCCCGGCGCACTCGTGCTCCTGCTGACCAGGACCGACGGGGCGCTGTCCGGTGTCTCCGCCCAGGAGGTCACGGCCCGTGGCGTGCCGGAACGGTTCGCCGCCTGCGGGCTGCCACTGGCCCTGGACGGCCTGGACGGCGGCTGCCGCTCGCTGGCCCTGCTCGCCGCGCTGCCGGTCCGGGCGATCCGGCTCGACCCTGGCCTCGTCGCCTCCGCGACGACGCGGGACCCGGACCTCGCCGTGGCCGCGCGCACCAACGCCCTGCGCGCGGCCCGGCGCCGCGCCCTCACCGTGGTGGCGCCGGCGATCCACGACCGCGCGCAGGCGAGCCTCCTGGCCGCCGCCGGCTGCCATCTGGGCCAGGGCCCGGTCTACGGCGGGCCCGTCGAAATACCGTGTCGGGATGCTGTGAACGACCCCGGCGGGCCCAGTGCGGGCCCGCCGGGGTCGGCCGTCAGATCCTCACCTGGACGACCTCGTCCTCCACCCGGGTGGGAAAGACCATCAGGTCCTGGTTGAACCCGTCGGACGACGAGGGCCGGACGCAGGTGCCGGTGCGCACGTCGTACCGGCTGGCATGCGTCGGGCAGACGACGAAGCAGCCCTCCTCCAGGGAGCGCCCGCCCAGGGTGCTGCCCTGGTGCGGGCAGAGGTTCTGGAAGGCGTAGTACTCGCCTTCCACGTTGGCGACCGCCACCGGGAAACCGTCGACCTCGACGGTCATGGTCTGGCCCGGGTTGAGGTAGTCGGCCGGCAGGGCGTCGTAGAAATCAGCCACCACTATCTCCCAGCACCGATCGCCTAGTAGCTGCGGGCGCGAACGACATCGAGCTTCTGGCCGCGCGGTCGGGTCGCGATGAACACGTGGACGTCGGCGACGCTCTCGACCGTCATCCCGCCGTGCTTCCCGATCACCCGGTTGACCGTGCCCTCCGCCTGAAGGCGCGGCCACACCAGATGGGTGTGCTCCCCGTTGTCCTTCCAGTCCGTCGAGCCGCCGCCCTCACCGAGGGCCACGCCCTGGATCAGGGTCGTGACCCGGATCTCCTCCTTCTCGAACTCCAGGCCCAACGCCTGGCCGAGCGCCTCCAGGCCCGCCTTGGTCGCCTTGTAGACGGCCTCGTACGGGAACACCTCGAGGGTCACCTCGGACGAGGTGTTGATGATGTCGCCGCCGCCCGCGGCCCGCAGCAGCGGGATCGCCGCCCGGCAGGTGTAGACCGGGCCCAGCAGGTTGCAGCGCACCTGGGTGAGGATGTCGGCGTCGGTGACGGACTCGAAGGGGCACGGGCGGTGCAGACCGGCGTTGTTGATGAGGATGTCGAGCCTGCCGAACCGCTTCTCGACGGCAGCGAACGCCGCGCGCACGCTGTCCGGGTCACCGACGTCGGTGGGCAGGCCCACCGCGCGCGGACCGAGTTCCTCCTCGAGGGCCTTCAGCCGGTCCGCGCCGCGGGCCAGCAGGACCACCTCGGCCCCCTCGGCCGCGAACCGGCGCGCGATGGCCAGGCCGGAGCCGCTGGTCGCGCCGGTCACCGCGACCACCTTGCCGGCGAGCTGTCCGCCGCCGCTGTCCCCGCTGATCGGGGCGTTCTTGCTGATCGGGGCGTCCTGACTCATCGGGCCAGCACCCCGATGCCCGCCGCCTCGTTCCGCCGCCGCCACTCGTTCTTGGACATCCGGGTGGTGTCGACGTGCGCGGTGCGCGCCCGCGCCCGCAGGGCCCCGACGGAGGCCTCCTCGCGCGGGATCGTGGTGAACGGGTCGAAGCCGAAGAACCGGCAGGCGTTCTGCCAGGTGATCTTGTGGATCTCCTCGTCCGGCACGCTCGCGTCGGTCAGCTCGCCCCACAGGAGCTCCGGCGACTCCGGCCACGTCGTGTCCGTGTGCGGGTAGTCGGACTCCCACGCGATGATGTCGATCCCGATGTCGTGGCGGGCCTTGAGCCCGTGCGGGTCGGTGATGAAGCAGCCCAGGACGTGCTCCCGGAAGATCTCCGAGGGCAGCCGGCCCCCGAAGTCGTTGTGCAGCCACAACTGGTTCTTCACGTGCCGGTCGGCGCGCTCCAGGTAGAACGGGATCCAGCCGATCCCGGCCTCCGAGAAGGCGATCTTGAGCGTCGGGTACCTCCGCAGGACGCCCCCGAACAGCAGGTCCTGCGCCACCAGGGTCATGATCTGGGTGGACAGGATGATCGAGTGGTCCGGCGGCGCCTCGACCGGCAGCTTGAGCAGCCCCATGCCACCCCCGATGTGCAGGCAGAGCACGGTGCCCGTCTCGACGACGGCGTTCAGCAGCGTGTCCCAGTAGCCGGACAGCAGGCTGGGGTACCCCTGGGCGTGCGGGGCCTCCAGGAAGCTGACCGCCGGGCAGCCCTTCGCCGCCAGCCGGCGCACCTCGGCGGCGGCGAGCTCGGCGTCCCACATCGGCAGCATCCCGATGGGGATGAACCGTCCCGGCGCGCCGGCGCACCACTCGTCGATGTGCCAGTCGTTGTAGGCCTGCAGCATGATCAGGGAAAGCTGCTTGTCCGGGGCCTCGGCGAAGGTCCGGGCGTTGTACCCGGCCATGCTGGGAAAGCACATCGAGGCGAGGACGCCGTTGGCGTTCATGTCGTCGACCCGGGCCTTCAGGTCGAAACAGCCGGGACGCAGCTCGGTGTAGGTGCCGGGATCGCGCCCCCACTCCTCCGCCGGCCACCCGACCGTCGCCGCCATGCCGAACGGCGTCGAGGTGGCGGCGCCCTGGAAGACCCACTGGTCGATTCCGCTCTCGGTGCGGACGACCTTGGGTGCCAGGTCCCGGTACTTGGCGGGCACATGCTTCTCGTACATGTCCGGTGGCTCGATCGAGTGATCGTCGATGCTCACCAGAATCATGTCGTCCATCTTCATCGCCGAGGGGCCCTTCGCTTGGCGTGATCCTGGTCGGTGATTGGCGTGATCCTGGTAGTGACGAGGTCTTCTCAGCGCACCTCCCCGACGACCTCCTGAACCACGCTCTGCGCTACCTCCTCCTCCACCGTGGCATTCACGGCCTCGCCGTCCACGGTCTCGCCGTCCACGGCCTCGCGCTCCTCGCCGAGGTAGGCGGCGATCACCCGCGGGTTGGTACGGATCTCCGCCGGGGTGCCGGTCGCGATGACGGTGCCGAAGTCCATGACCACCAGCCGGTCACAGACGCGGTTGAGCATGGGGACGTCGTGCTCGACGAGCAGGATGCCGACGCCCCACTCGTCGACGAGGCGCCGCAGCAGGTCCGAGAGCTCGCGGGTCTCGGTCTCGTTCAGCCCGGCCGCGGGCTCGTCGAGAAGCAGGATGGACGGCTCGGTGGCGATCGCCCGGGCGATCGCCACCTGCCGGCGGCGGCCGTAGGACAGCACCGAGGGGACGCGGTCGAGGTCGTCGGCGAGCTCGAACATGTGGATGGCGGACCGCGCCGCCGGCGTGAGCTCGGTGTGCCGGGGGCGCACGAGATCGGTGAGGTAGGCGGCCGAGTCGCGCGGGTCGGAGGCGGTGCGCAGGTTCTCCAGGATGGTGAGCTGGTCGAACAGTTCGAGCGACTGGAAGGTCCGCCCGATGCCCAGGCGGGCGCGGCGGCGTGCCGTCATCCCGTCGATCTGGACACCGTCGAGGTGGATCGTGCCGCCCTGGATCCGGTTGAAGCCGGTGACGGCGTCGATGAACGTGGTCTTGCCGGCTCCGTTGGGGCCCATGAGCCCGACGACCTCGCCGGGCCTGACCTCCAGGGAGACGCCCCCGAGGGCCTGGACGCCGCCGAAGCGCACGGCGACGTCGCGTACCTCGAGGACCTTCGGTGGCACCCGGTGGGCGGGGGCCGGCGGGATCGACGCCCGCGCCTTCCCCGGGCCGGCCGAGGCGTCGTCGCCCTGGTCCGCCTCGGCCGGCGGCCTGCGGGTGATGCGGCCGAAGGTGAGCGCCGCCGGTGGCCGCAGGGTGGCCACCTTGGCGGCGAGACCGTTCGGGAACTGGATCAGCGTGGGGGTGAGGAGGACGGCGAGGGCCAGGGTCACGTACTGGTTGATGTCGTCGTTCGGGAAGATCTCGCCGAAGATCTTCGGTGTCAGCCCACCGGCGGTGCTCGCTCCGGCCAGCACACCGCCGAGCAGGAAGCCGACACCGCTGATGACGGTGTTGATGACGACCGCGATCGAGTTGAAGACGTTGAACTGGTTGAAGTCGACGTAGCCCCCCGCCTGGAAGGACAGCAGCACGCCACCCAGACCCGCGATGGCCGCCGAGAGGGCGAAGGAGAAGAGCTTGGCTCCGTAGACGCTGATCCCCAGCGAGGCGGCGGCGCGTTCGTTGCCGCGGACGGCGACCAGCCGCCGGCCCGCCCGGCCGCGCCTGATGTTGCCCGCCACCAGGGCGGCGAGCAGCAGCGCGGCCAGACACACGACCGCGTACCGCTTGGGGTGGCCGACGGGGTCGACGCTCCAGCCGAACAGCGACGCGGGGTCGACCACCGTTCCGTTGAGTCCCCCGGTGAGGGGAACGCTCTGGAAGAGCACCGCCTGGATGGAGTACGCCAGGCCGAAGGTGGCGATGGCCAGGTGGATACCGCGCGTCCGCAGCGCCGGCAGGCCGACCAGGACGCCGACGGGTACTGCCGCCACGATCCCGATGACCAGGGCCAGGAGGAAGGGGAGTCCGTGCACGGCGGCCAGCCGGGAGGCGACGTAGCCGCCCCAGCCGGCGAAGGCGAACTGCGCGAGGGACAGCTGGCCGCCGTAGCCGGTCACGACGACGAGCGAGACGCAGATGACCGCCCCGATGATCGTGGTGGTGAACGCGTCGGTCCAGTTGGTCGGGGTGGACAGGATCACCAGCAGCGCCACGGCCAGCACGGCTGCGACCCGGCCGGGCCGCAGCGCCCCGGTACCGATCTCGGGCAGCAGCTCGTTCACGTGGCTGCGCAGCGGCAGGCCGCGCCCCCGCACGACCAGCACCAGAATGACCACCAGGAACGGGACGGCCTCGCCCCAGCCGGCGGCGCTGACGTAGTTGGTGATCTCGGACTGCGTGATGCCGATGACCAGGGACGCGGCGAAGGCGATCGGGAACGACGCGAAGCTCGCGACCACGCAGGTCGCCAGCGCCGGGATGATCAGCAGGACGAGGGTGTTGATGTCGAGCCCGGAGATCGGGACGATCAGGATGCCGGCCAGCCCGGCGAGCATGGCGCCGAGGGTCCAGTTGGCGGCGGCGATCACGTCGGGCGAGTGGCCGGCGAGCTGGGCCGCGCGCTCGTTCTCCGCCACCGCCGAGGTCACGGCCCCGAACTTGCTGTAGCGGTAGGTCACCCAGAGGACCACCGAGATCACGGCGGCGATGGCCAGCAGGACCAGCCGGTCCGCGCCCACCGCCGGCCCGCCGAACGGGTGCACGCTGTCGGTCGGGAGGAAGGACGGCACGGTCTTGACCTGCGTCCCGAAGATGATGCGGCCGGCCTGCTGCAGCACCACCATGATGCCGAGGGTCGCGATCACCCTCGTCAGCGGCGGGGCGTTGCGCAGTGGGCGCATCACGAGCAGGTGCATGAGGGTCCCGGCGAGCCCGGAGATGAGCAGTGCCAGCACGACCGCCACCGCGGTCGGCACACCGGACTCGACGTGCAGCTGGTAGAACGCGAGCGCACCCACCGCCGCGAACGCTCCCTGGGCGAAGTTGACGACACCGGAGCCCCGGTAGACCAGAAGCAGGCCCTGGCCGGCGAGGACGTAGATCGCCCCCAGCCCCAGGCCGAGTAAGGCGAAGCGAATCATGAGGTCGAGGCTTCCCTTCCCAGTCGTCTCCCTCCACAAAGGCACTGGAGACTGCTTCGACGGCCGGCACCGCCCGGCACGACACAGCGAACTCACCGCGAATACGGCCGGGGGCAGGACGGCACGCGGGTATTTCTGGCGAACCGGGGGTGGCGATGTCCGGAACCGCGGCAGACATTCCCCGGGACCGCACACCTTCGGCTCGTGACGTCAAGCAACCACCCCGGGGGGTTTGTCCAGTTTCTGCCCCGAGCGG
>NZ_JALKFY010000668.1:0-11091 GCF_023242985.1 Frankia sp. Mgl5
GGGGGGGGGGGGGCGCCCCCGGCGGCGGGGGCGCGCGACGACGACCATCGCGACGACCAGGATCACCGGGATCAGCAGCAGCGAGATCGCCCGGAGTCGGCTCGGGCGGGCCCGGCGACGCCGGCGGCGGTGCCCGCGCGCTTGCGGGTCCGGGTCCGGGCGGGAGGCGGGGTCGGGGGCGGGCAGGTGCCGGCCGGGCATGGAGGGCTCCGAGATCGTGAGGGTGTCCGTGTGCGCGGACGTCCGGGCGTGGGCACGGTGACGAGCCGTGCCGGGAGACATCGCGGGCACGGGTGAGACCCGTGGCCGCCGCGCGTGCGGTACGCGGCGGCCACGGGGCCGGGACGGCGGGCTCGGATGGCCCCGGCCGGTTACGGCGTCGCAGAAGGTGGGCATGCGGCGGCGCCGTGACCGCCCGCCGGGAGGGGAACCCGGCAGGCGGCACGCATCAGGGGACGGGAGACGGCGGGAGGATGGAACTCAGGGCGCGAGCAGTCGACGTGACGAGCCGGGAAACGTGACAAGCCGGGAAACATGGCAAGTCGAAAAGCGGTCCGGCGGAAATCACGCCGGTGACCTGCGACCGCGAAAGCAGGCGCAGCAGAGATCGCGGGCAGTGCGAACTACGACGGGCGACGGGAATCCCGAGCGAGCCACCGCGCTGTGGGCTGGACGGGCGACACGGACCGTGTCCCGGTGGGCTCCGGAACGTGGTCCGTCGACCGGGAGCCGGCCAGAGCCGACATCCGGTGTCCGAATGTTTGCGGAGCGCAGCATTGCACAACTTTTGCTGCCCTGCCAAGCGGTCAGTGCAGGATCAAATACCTCCGGTAGGAGGATTGACGGACGGTGACCGGCCCGGATATTCCACGCCCATGCGCACGCCTGCGCGACGCCACGCACGAGCCACGCACGGGCCGGCCTGGGCCAGCGGGCCGACATCGGCCCAGCCCAGCCCTCCTCCGGATGACGTTCGACCGCAGATGCGCCGTTGATCGACAATGCGTGATCATCATGTCGACACACAGACAGCCCAATTAGGCAACTCTTGCGGCCCGAACTGTTATCAACGTAACAGTCAGCGCCGAACCCTCCCGTTTCGGTAGCGGATAGTCCGGACTTTCTGTCACAGTCCTGTCTCGCAACGCATCGTTCCGGCACCAACGTGGCTCGCAGTCGGCGGTCCGCCACCGTGAGCACCTCAGAGTTCCTCACGGAGAGTGATGACCTAGAGAGCCGGCAGCCCGCTCCGGGCCGGTCTCGTGTGCCGGTCCGTGGCCCTCGAGCAGCCGTGCGGCTTCCGTCATAGCCGCACGGCGCCCGCCTGGTCCGGTGGTCGGCGAGGTTTCGCCTCCGCCGGACCAGGCCGTCCACAGGCCCTGAACAGGTATTTCTGTCTCACGCGCCCCCGCGTCCGGTAGGCGGAGCACTGTCCGTCGGACGCCTCCGAGCCCAGGAGTAGCGTGCCGGTGAGCCGTCATCGCCGACCTCATGAATCCCCGACCGGTCCTCCCCCTGTGCGCGAATCATCAGGTCAGCGTGTTCAGTTCAACGAGCACGGAAAGTTACGCGCACCCAGGCAGGATGCGGGTCGTCATCGTCCGCAGAGGAAGGCAGTCGCAGAAACGGGCGCGGGCATTCCTCTTGCCCGGACCGCGGTGTTACCGGCTGTCGTTTCGGGCTCGGCTACGACACCGACACCGACACCAGCGCCATCACCGGCACGTGGACCAGGACCTGCGCCTGGATCCGGACCAGGATCAGGACCGCGCCCGGCCGGTTCGGCTCGGAGGCGGGGCGGCCCGGCGGCGCAGGGCGGGTCGACCGGTGGAACCGCCCGGCACCGACGCCCCCCGCCATCCGACGAGCCCGCCTCCAGGCCCCGTGGCGCCAGGCATGCCAGGCCACCCCGGCAGGGGCCGGCGCACCGGAGCCGACGGTCGGGCGTGGTCCGCATGACGGTGCTGCCGACCGCGCTCGCGGCCGCCCTGCTGTTGTTCTGCACCGCGGGGACACCCCGCGACGACGGCGGCGGTGGCGACCGCGACCAGCTCGGCACCACCAGTCCCCCGCCGGTCCACCCGGGCGACTGGGCCATGCCCGAGCTGGTCCCCAACGGTTCGACCGCGGCGCCCGACCCGGCCACCCTCACCTCGCAGTCGCTCGCAGAGGATGCCACCGTCGACCCGGCCGACGTCCATTCGACGATCACCCTCACGGCCGCCGCGCGGGGCGTCCCCGCCCGCCTGCTGGCCGCCTACAACGAGGCGGCCGACCGACTCGCCGAGGACGAACCGGGCTGTCACCTGCCCTGGGAGCTCCTGGCCGCCATCGGAAAGGTCGAATCCGGGCACGCCAACGGGCGGCCCATCGCCGCCGACGGCACCGTCACCCGGCCCATCATCGGCCCGGCCCTCAACGGCGCCGACGGCACCGCGCTGATCCGCGACAGCGACCGCGGCGCCCTGGACGGCGACACCGCCTACGACCACGCCGTCGGGCCCATGCAGTTCATCCCGACCACCTGGCGGACGGCCGGCCGCGACGGGAACGGCGACGGGCGCAAGGACCCGCACAACATCTACGACGCCACCCTGGCCGCGGGCTACTACCTCTGCGCCCACGGCCGGGATCTCGCCGACCCCGACCAGCTCCGCGCGGCGATCCTCGCCTACAACCCGTCGGACGCCTACGTCCGCACGGTCCTGACCTACCTGAACGGCTACCGGCAGGGCGGTGCAGCCGTGCTGCCCCCGTCCGCGCCCGCGCCTGCGCCCGGATCCGGGTCAGGGTCAGGGTCTCCGGCCCTTGACGGCGTCCCGATCGTGGAGATGACGCCGAACGGTCAGGGCGGCGAACCGTCCAGCCCGCCGGGCACGCCTCCGCCCACGGCGACGCCGAGCCCGACGCCGCCACCACCGGCGGGGTGCGAGCCACTGCGCGCGGCCGACCTCACCGTCACTCTCACCGACCTCGATCCCGATGTCGCGGGCTACGAGTCGCTCGATCTCGCCGCGACCCGCACGCCGTGGACGAACGTCGACGTCACCGTCGAGACGGAGGCGGACACGACGGCCGGCACGGTGATCACGACGAGCCGGCGGACCGTGCCGGCCGGCAGTGGGAGCACCGCACCGGTGCTGCTGGCGCGGATCCCCGGCCCCAGCCTCGCCGTCGCCAAGCTGGCGGACGACAGCATCGTGCTCACCCTCACCGTCGAGCCCGCGGACGGGGCCTGTCCCGCGGTCGTGCGCCTGCGCATCCGCAACGTCCATCCGGACTCGTTCGCCCCGCCGGCCGCCCCGCCGCCGACCAGCGCGCCGCCGACGACCGCACCACCGACCACCACGCCACCGGCCACACCGCCGGGCACCGCACCACCGACCACCACGCCGCCGGCCACACCGCCACCTACCGCACCGCCGGGCACCGCGCCTCCCCCTGCGACGCCGTCGCCGACCGGCACACCACCCCCCGGCGCGCCATCCACCATGTCTCCCACGACCACGCCGCCCGACACCACGCCGCCGGGCACCGCGCCATCCGAGACCGTGCCGCCCGCGGCCGGGGAATCGGCCACCGCGTCGCCCGGTCAACCGGTGGGGTGAGCGCGGTGGGGTGAGGACAGTGTGACGGACGGCGTTCGCCAACCAGCGTCCAACGAGGTCCAACGAGGTCCAATCACCTGGAGGAGGCGGGCCGAGGCGGACAGTGCAATCACGCGCACTTCGCCGTAAGTAGTCCCAGAACCACCCGGCGCGGTCCAGACTTGCGATCGTGCCGGCTAACGCCCTCCATGCACTCGACACGGTCATGGTGCGCGCGTTCGCGGTTCTCCGTGTGCTGAACGTCGCCGTTCTCGTCGGCTACGTCATCGTGTGGTGGTCCTGGTATGCGGAGCATCCGGCCGGGCTCGCCGCGGCCGTGGTCACCGCGGCCTGGGGTGTCGTCTTCGTGGCGGTGTGCCTCACCCGGCAGGCGCTCCCCCGCCGCCTTGTCGCCGGGAACGTGGCCCTCGCGATCGTCACCGGTGCCGGCGCGGTGCTCTGGCTGCCTCCGGATTCGGTAGGCGGCTTCGGCACCTGGGTGTTCTCCACTGCGACCCACGCGGCGGTGGTCGCCGCGGCTGTGTACGGCCGCCGCACCCACGCGGTCGTGGTCGCGGCGATGGTCGCGGCGCTCCTCGGCGGCGCGGCGGTCGCTCAGGCCACGTTGGACGATCCCGCCCTCGGCGGGAACCACACCCCGCTGAAACGAGTGGTCATCGGAGTCGTGCTGCTCGCCGGGCTCGCGCAGCTCTTCCGGCTGGCCGTCGCCCGACTGCGGGCGATCGCGCTCGACGCCGATGCCCGGCTGACCACGGCCGCGGCCGAGCAGGAGGTGGCCACGGTAGCCGCGGCCCGGCTGCGGGACGAGCGCGAGCGGGAGCGGGTGCTGCACGACACCGTCCTGAACACGCTCACCGGCATCGCCTGGGGCGGCGGCGCCCCCCAGGGCGGGTCGGGCGGGGCGCCGGTGGGGCCCGGGCACCTCACCGGTGAACAGTGCCGCCACGCGATCGAGGCCGTCCGGTCGATGCTGGACGGCACCGCCGCCGGAACGCGCGACCTGGCCCAGCCGATGCGGCGGGTGGTCGCCGTCGCGCGGGCCCGCGGCCTGCGTGTGGACGTCCGGGCCCTGCCCACGACGGATCTTCCCGACGAAGTGGTGGCGGCGCTGGCCGGGTCGGCCCAGGAGCTCCTCGCCAACGTGCGCCGGCACGCCGGGACGGACCGCGCCGCGCTCGAGGTGCGCTGGCGGCGCGCCGACGGGGCGGTCACCGTCATCGTGTCGGACGAGGGGATCGGGTTCGCGGCCCGGACCGTCCCCGGCGACCGGCTCGGCCTGGCCCGGTCGGTGCACGCGCGGATGACGGAGATCGGCGGGCAGGCCACCATCACCTCCGAGCCCGGTCGCGGGACCACCGCCCGGCTGACCTGGAGCGGCGGGGAGACAGTCGGTGGACGGCCGGCGGGCCACCACGCCGCCCGTCCGGCCAGCCGCCGGCCAGCCCACCGCAGGGGCATGCGCCCGCGGCCGCGGGGACGGTGGGCCGGGTACCGGTGGACAGCGGTCCGCGTCGCCTCACGAGCCCGATCCGCCCTACCGGGCAGATCCGCCGCACAGACCCGAACCGCCTCGCGGGTACGGGTTCCGGCCGGCACCACCGCGGCCGAACTCCGGGACTCCTACGCCGCCGGCCTGCGCCGGACGGTCGCCGCCGTGACGGCGATCTGGTTCACCAGCACCGTCTTCGTGCTGGTCCTCGTCGCGCCGTCCAGCCGGTCGGTGCCCGCCGCCGTGCTGCACTGGCTGTCGATGGCCCTCGTCGTGCTGCCTGCTGCCTGGACCGCCTACCGCCGGCCGCTGCGCCGCGCCGAGGCGATCATCCTGATGGTGCTGGCGCTCGCGGTGACGGCGGCGGTCGGCTTCAACATCGCGCCCACCCACACCGACGCCGCCGCGGGGACGGGCGGGCCGCCGAGCAGGATCAGCACCTGGCCGGTTCTCATCCTGCCGCTGCTGCTGGCGCTGCTCGCCGTGTCCCGGCTGTTCGTCGAGTGGATCGTGGCGATCGCCGCCACCGTGACGGTGCTCGACCTGCTCGTGCTCAGGGGCGCGGGCACCGGGCCGCTCGCGCTCGCGCAGCTGCTGACCGCGACGAACGGTCAGATCGCGATCCAGGTCATGGTGTCGATGGGCGGTCCGCTGCTGCGGCGCACCGCGGACCAGGTCGCCCGCGCCGTGGAGGCGGAGACCGCGCAGGCCGCGGCCACGCGGTCCACGGCCGCGATCCGGCAGGACCGGGCCCGCGGGCTCGCCACGGTCGAGCGGGAGGTGCTGCCGCTGCTGGAGGCGGTCGCCGACGGGCTGCTCGACCCCGGTGACCCGGCGGTGCGCGAGCGGTGCGGCCGGCACGCGACGGCCGTCCGGCGGGCGCTGGTGACGGGTGCGACCGGGGCGCTGGGCAGTCTCGCCGAGCCCGTCTTCGAGGCGCGGGCGCGCGGGCTGGACCTTGAGGTTCAGGTGGTTGGCGAGGCACCGCGGATTCCCGCGCGGGTGAGCGAGCGGCTCGCCGCCGTGCTGCCCGGGCTGCTGCGCGCCGTCCCGGCGGCGGGGGCGGAGCACGCCGTCCTCACGCTGATCTGCGAGGAGGGCGACGGGCGGCTGTTCCTGACCTATCCGGCGGCGGCCCCGCCGGAGCTGACCGCGCTGACCGGGATCGCCGGTGGCGAGGTGTTCCCGGTCAGCGAGGTGCTCTCGGTCAGCGCGGACGCCGACGACGGCCAGGTGTGCGTGGAGGTCGCCTGGTCGGCCGGCCGGGAGGTCAGGCTCGGTCGGAGCTGAAGCCGCCCGGTCGGCCGGAAGGTCAGGCTCGGTCGGAGCTGAACCGGACGGCGCCGGCGCCGAGCACCGCGCCCGGGAACACCCTGGCCCCGGCGCGCAGCTCGTTGCCCGGCTCGATCACGGCGCCGTCGCCGATGACGACGTTCTCGAGCACCACCCCGTTGCCGATCACCGCCTCGCGGCCGACGACGCTGTCGCGCACGTACGCGCCCGCCCCGACGGACGCCCGGTCGAACAGCACCGAGCCGTCGATGCGCGCGCCGGTGCCGACCGAGGCACCCGCCCCGATCGTCGAGCCGCCGCCGATCTTGGCGTCGGTGGCCACCATGGACCCGGGCAGCACGAGGCGGTCCCCGACCGGGCCGGGCAGCGCCGAGGACGGCATCCGCCCGGTGACGAGGTCCCGCGAGCCCAGGACGAACGCCGCCGGGGTCCCGAGGTCGAGCCAGTAGGTGTCGTCCGGGTAGCCGACCACCGGCACCCCGGCGGCGAGCAGGGACGGGAAGGTCTCCCGTTCGACCGAGACCGGACGTCCCGCGGGAATGGTGTCGATGAGCGAGCGGCGAAAGACGTAGCAGCCGGCGTTGATGAGGTTGGTGGGGGGATCGGGGGTCTTCTCGAGGAAGGCGGTGACCCGGCCGGCGGGGTCGGTCGGGACGACACCGAAGGCCCGCGGGTCGTCGACCCTGGTGAGGTGGAGGGTGACGGCCGCGCCGGCGGTGGTGTGCCGCTCGACGAGGGCGCCGATGTCGAGGCCGGAGAGGATGTCGCCGTTGAAGATGACCACCGGCTCGTCGGCACCGGAGCGCAGCCGCGTCGCGACGTTGCGGATGGCGCCGCCGGTGCCCAGCGGTTCGGTCTCGGTGACGTATTCGAGTTCGAGGCCGTGCCCGGAACCGTCGCCGAAGTACTCCTCGAAGACCTCGGCCCGGTATGAGGTGGCGAGGACCACCCGGGTGATTCCCGCGTCGCGGGCACGGGCGAGCATGTGGGCCGTCACCGGCACGCCGGCGACCGGCAACATCGGCTTCGGCGCCGACATCGTCAACGGGCGGAGACGGGTTCCCTGCCCGCCGACCAGCATCACTGCGTCCATGGGGCGTCAGTGTCGCAGAGCACGTCCGAGTCGGTTGCGTGTGCCCGGCTGGGTGACCCCCATGCTCAACGAGAGGCCACAGGCTGGACACGCATCGTCGGGTCGGCGTTCATGTCCCGCAGTGGCCGACGTGGCCTCAGCGTGGCTTGCGGGCGGAGGTGAGCAGCTCGGCGGACCGGGTCGCGCGCGCGCCGGCGCTGTCGCGCGCGAACGCCAGCGCCAGCGCCAGCCGCGCGCCGAGGCCGACGGTGAGCGCCACGCGCAGCGGCAGCTGGCCCGGCCTGTCGTACTGCCGGCACAGGTAGCGGATCATGCTCCGGTGGTGGGCGACCACCATCTTCCGCGACGACCGCTTCGTCGAGTGCCCGCCGAGGTGCTCGACGACCGCCGACGGGACATAGACGAGCTGCCGGTCGGCCAGCCCGATGCGCCGGCCCAGGTCGACGTCCTCCATGAACATGAAGTACGACTCGTCGAAACCGCCGACGCCCTCGAAGACCTCCCGGCGCAGCAGCTGGCAGGAACCGGAAAGCCAGCCGGCCGTCATCTCCCGCGGGGCCCCGCGCTCGCGGCGGTAGGACGCCGTCCACGGGTTCGTCGGCCAGCACCAGCCGAACAGGGCGTGGCCGATGCCACGCCCGAGAGAGGGCAGGTCGCGGGCGGACGGGTAGAGGGCGCCGTCCGGGTTGGTGATACCGGGGCCGAAGGCGCCGCCACCGGGCCAGCGGTCGGCGGCGGCGATCAGCTCGTCGAGGCTGCCGGGTGCGAAGGCGATGTCCGCGTTGGCGACGACCAGCCAGGGGGCCGAGGCACCGGCCGCCCCGCGGTTCGCCGCGGTGCCGTAGCCGAGGTTGCGGCCGGGGCGCAGCAGGGTGACCTCGGGCCGCTCACCGGCGGCGCGGGTGCCGACATCCACCTGCGGCGAGTTGTCGACCACGACGACCTCGTAGGGGCGGGTGGTCGACTTCGTCAGCGAGTCCAGGAAGGTTCCGATGATCTCCCCGGAACGGAAGGTGACGACGATGACCCGGATCTCCGCCTTGTCCACCGGGGAACCGTAGCGCGTCAGCCGCCGGCCGCCGCACCGGCCCGGTAGGCCGGGTGGTCAGGCCGTCGGACCGGGGTGGTTCAGGCGTCGGCCACCGCGCGGGCGTAGCTCGCCAGGTGGGCCTCCGCGGAGGCCGCCCAGGTGAACTCGTGGGACCGGGCGAGCCCGGCCGCGGCGAGCTGGGCGCGACGCTCGGCGTCGTCGAGCAGCGCGCTCATCTCACGGGCGATCGAGTCCGGGTCGGGCTGGGTGTAGGCGACGGCGTCGCCGCCCACCTCTGGCAGCGAGAGGCGCGGGGTCGTCAGCACGGGAGCGCCGCAGGCCATCGCCTCCAGCACCGGCAGGCCGAAGCCCTCGCCGTGCGACGGATAGGCGACCAGCTCCGAACCGCCCAGATAACCCGGGAGGTCGGAGAAGCGCAGGTAGCCGGGTCGGATCACCCGCAGATGGCTCGGCACCGAGGCAACGGCCGCGTCGACGTCGTCATCCCAGCCGGAACCACCGGCCAGCACGAGCGCCGGGGGCTCGTCGCGCCAGTGCACCGCCTCCGCCCAGCCGCGAATCAGATTCGGGACGTTCTTGCGCGGCTCGAGCATTCCGAGGAAGGCCACGTAACGGGTGTCACCGAGGCCGAGGCGCAGCCGCACCCGGCGCCGGTCCTCCTCCGTCGGGGGGTGGAACGTGGTCGTGTCCACCCCGTGATAGGCGACGTCGGTGGTCGTCGACTCGCCCTCGAGGACGCGGACGAGCTCGTCGCGCGTGGCCTTCGACGGGACGATGATGCGGCTCGCCCGGCGCACCGCCGTCCGCATTGCCGACCGGAAGAACGTGCCCTTCACCGCCGTGTGCATCTCCGGCTCGGTGAAGAAGGTGACGTCATGGATCGTCACGCACACCGGCCGCTGCGCGCGCAGTGGCATCGTGTAGTGCGGCGAGTGGATGACGTCCGCGTTCACCTGTTCGGCGACGAGCGGAAGACCTGTCTGCTCCCACGCCAGCCGCGCCGGCCGGTGCGCGATGGCCGCCGGGCCCGACAGGACGGTCGCCCGCGGCGCCATCCGGCTGTAACGTTCCTCGTCCGATCGCTGGCACACCAGCGCCATGTCGGCGCCGGCCGCGCCCAGAGCAGCGACGAGCCCGTCGACATACCGCCCGACACCACCGCGGTCGGCCGGAACCGAGGTCGCATCAACGAGCACCCGGGGTCCCACGGCGCTCCTTCCGAGACGTGCCGCCTGATTCAGTGTGGCCGCTTGCTTCTCAACGGGGGCAACACTACGCCCGCCCGTCGTCGACGACGGACACGGCAGGGGAGCCGCTGATTCGACGGTAGAGCTCCCAGCACGATCGCGCCGCCCCATTCCAGGTATATCCCGCCGCACGGACCGGTCCGGAACGCGACAAACGACTGTGTAGCCGGGGATTCTGGACGATACGCGCGAGTGCCTCGGCGAAGCCGGCCGGATCACCGATCCGGGCCACCAGTGCCGCGTCGCCGGCGACCTCGACGAGAGCCGGCGTGTCGGAGACGACCACCGGCACCCCGTGCGCCATCGCCTCGATGACCGGCAGGCCGAAGCCCTCGGAACGGCTGGGCGCGACCAGCACCGTCGCCCGCGAGAGCACGACGGCGAGATCTTCGTCACTGATCCGGCCGAGACCAAGGAACCGCCCGGAGGCGGCAAGGTCCGCGAAGCCTCCCGGCCCGGTCGCGGCGGGACCGAGATCACCCCAGCCGGCCGCTCCGACGTGCACCAGCGGAAGGTCGGGCGCGTCCGGGTGACGCAGGGCGGCGAGCAGGGTGTCCAGGCCCTTGCGCGGTTCCATCGTGGCCAGGGTGAGCAGGTACCCCCGTTCGGGCAGGCCCAGCCGGGCGGCCCGGCGGTCCGCGTCCGGCGGCACCCGCAGCACCGCCTCGGCGACCCCCTCACCGATCACGTGCAGCCGCTGCGCGTCGATCGGCAGATGCTCCCGGATGTCAGCCGCGACGGCCCGGGTCGGCACGATCACCGCGTCGGCGTGGCGGGCGACCCGCTCCCCCATCTCCCGGTGCCAGCGGACCCCGTGCGGCGTCAGGGTCTCGGGATGGGTCCACGGGACGGCGTCGTGCACGGTGACCACCAGCCGCGGCCGGGCGTGGGCGGCGCGGTCCCGCCGGACGGGTGGGGGCACGAGCAGCGTCGGCGCGTGGACGACGTCCACCCCGGTCGGGCCCGGGCCCGCGCCGCGCGCCCAGGCGGCGGCGAGCGCCCGCCGCGGCAGGCCCAGCCGCAGCGGCCCGAGGACGCCCGGCAGGGCCGCCGCGGAGGTGTCACGACGGAAGGCACACCACCCGACGACACCGTCCCCGGGATCCGCGGTCCGGGCCAGGGCGGCGGCGAGCTCCGCGGAATACCTTCCGGTCCCCCCGGGAACCGGCGCCAGAATCTGCTCGACCAGGAAACCGACCCGCATCCCGCAAGTCTCCCCCGCCCGCACCCCCCACCGACCGCCACCCCCGCGACACAGCGACCCCATCCCCCAGCCCTGCCTGGCCGGGCGGGCAGGGCCTTGCCCTGCC
>NZ_JALKFY010000669.1:0-383 GCF_023242985.1 Frankia sp. Mgl5
GGAATCCGCCGCAACGCCTCCGCGGCCAGCCCGGCCTCACCGACGACCTCGATATCGTCATGCCGGGCGAGCGTCTGACGCAGACCATTACGCACGATCTCGTGGTCATCGAGAACGAACACCCGGATCTTCTCCATGGCAGCGACCATACGGGCGCCGTAGGCCGTTCGCCCATGTCGCATCGGCCGCCGCCGCCGGGACGTCCGGCTCTGAGCGGGAGCCCCGCGGCGCGCCGGCCACCCCGCCACGGCGCCCGGCGGCGGGCGGGCGGCGAGCCGACCGGGCTTGACGGGTGTCGAGGGGTGCTGGCGGGCCCGCGCCCGGCGCCGGGCGCGGGCCCCGGCCTCGGTCCCCGGTGGCGGGCGCGGGCGTGGCGGGTCGGG
>NZ_JALKFY010000669.1:393-11059 GCF_023242985.1 Frankia sp. Mgl5
GGGGGGGCCCGCGGGGGGGGGGGGGGGGGCCCCCCCCCGGGGGGGGGGGGGGGGGGGGGGGGGGGGGGGGCCCCGCCCCGGGGGCGGGGCCCGGGCCCCGGCATCGGTCCCCGGTGGCGGGCGCGGACGTGACGGATCTGGCGTCCACGGCCCCCCGCACGCCGGCACGATGGTCCCGTCGGGCACCCTGCGGTCGGCCCGTCGCCGACTACCGTGGACACGGGCCGTGCCGGGCACGGTGCACCCGCAACACGCCGCCGCACGGCGAGGGGAGTTCGCGATCATGGAGTCGGTGACGGCGGGAGTCGGTCGCGAGGTGGCAGTCGAGGTCGTGACGACGGCTTCGCTCGCACCGTCCATTCACAACACCCAGCCGTGGCGGTGGCGTCTCGCCGCCGGCCGGCTGACCCTGCGGCCGGACGTCGAGCGGCGCCTCGCCGTCCTCGACCCGGACGGGCGGCAGCTCCTGGTGAGCTGCGGCGCGGCGCTGCTGCACGCCCGGCTGGCGTTCCGGGTGCTCGGCTTCGAGCCGGTGGTGGAGCTGCTGCCGGAGGCGACCGGTTCCGGCGGGCTGGAGCCGGTGCTGTCCGGTGACCTGGTCCTCGCGTCGATGGGGATCGGCGGGCGGGCGGCGCCGACGGATTCCGACCGGCTGCTGTTCTCGGCCGCCGGGGCCCGGCATACCGACCGCCGGCCGTTCGAGGCACGCCCGCTCGCCGGCGACCTGGTCGACCGGATGCGCCGCGCCGCCGAGTCCGAGGGCGCCTGGCTGATGCCGCTGTCGCACTCCGACCAGCGGCTGGACGCGGCGGTGGTCGCGGCCCGGGCGGACTGGGCGGAGCAGGCCGACCCCGCCTACCGGGCCGAGCTGGCGTCGTGGCGGCGCGGGCAGGGCCCGACCGCCGACGGGGTGCCGACCGGCGTGGCCTCGACCCATCACCCCGAGCGGGCCAGCGACTTCCCGCTGCGCGACTTCGACACCCGTGGCGCGCCGGGCATCGCGGCGCCGCGTTCCGAGGACCCCGACGGCGGCGCCGACGCGGACGCGGGTCTCGCCCCGACCGTCGAACAGCGCCCGGAGGAGCTGCCGTCGGTGGAGCGCCCCGTCGTCGTCGTGATCGGCACGGACGCCGACCAGGCGGAGGACAGGCTGCGCGCCGGGCAGGCGCTGGCGCGGGTCCTGCTCACCGTGACCGCGGCCGGCGCGGCCGCGTCGCCGATGGGCCAGCCCATCGACAGCGACGGGTACCGTTCGGTGATCGAGCGGATGCTGAGCATCGCCGGGCACGTGCAGATGATCCTTCGGGTCGGCTATCCCCGCCGGGACGCGGTGGCCTCCGTGCTGACCCCGCGGCGCCCGGTCGGCGAGATCCTGACCTTCGGCTAGCTTCCGGGCGGCGGGCCGCGGGCCCGCCGCCGAAGCCACCGGCAGCCGGCCCGTCAACCGCGGTCGAGGGTCGCGAGACCCAGGTCGAGGTCCAGGTCGAGGTCGATGACGGCGCACTCCGCGGCGGCGGGCACCCGCTCGTAGGTCCGCCGGACGAAGTCGGCGACCCGGGACGCCGGCAGTTCGACGGTGACCGGCCCGCCGGGGCTCGGCAGGTCGACGGACAGCAGGCGCCGGCGCTCGCGCAGCACCGGCGTGATCCGGATGGCGCCCTCCCCCGCGGGCCGCTCGCCGCCCTCGGCGAGGAGCTCCCGCGCGAAGGTCCACACGAGGACCCTCTGGTCCGGAACCCGCGTGCGCAGGGTGATCGCGACCGGGTCGAGCGGGTCGAAGCGGACGGTGACGAGCACCGGAACCCGCTTACCCGCCTCGGCGCCGGTCAGGTAGGTGGCGTTGACGTCCATGGTCACGACGTTGGACACAATCGGACGGCCCCTCATGAGATCCTCCGCACCCTCGGTGTTGTACCTCACGGTGTCACCGGAAACGGGGCGACATCACCCTGCCTTGGTCCGCGGAGCGGGGGACGAAGGACCGTACGCGGCCGCCGCGGGCCGCGCCACACCTCGGCGCGGCGCGGCCCGCACGGCGCGGTCAGGACTTCTCGATCACTCCGCAGGCGATCCGGTCGCCGGCGTCGCCGGTCGCGTTGGTCCGCTCGTCCGGGCCCGGCGTCGGGGCGCCCTGCGCGGTGTAGCGGTCGGGGATGTGGGCGAGGTTGTCGGGCTGGGCGTGCACGATCACCGCGGCGCCCTGGCTGCGCAGGTCGTCGAGCTCGAAGCGGTCCGTCTGCGCCCGCAGTTGCGCCGTGCCGTCCTTGTCGACCAGCAGCGGCGGCAGGTCGCCGGCGTGGTCGCCGTGCACGGTCGCCTCAGGGTTGAAGTGAGCGCCGGCGGTGCTGAACGGGCCGTCGGCGGCCTTCGGGTCGCACACCGGCTTCTGGTGGATGTGGAACCCGTGGTAGCCGCCGGCTGGCAGGCCGTGCAGGCTGCCCTCGACCCGCACCGCCCCGTCGACGGGGGTGAGGGTGACGGTGCCGACCTCGGCTCCGGTGGCGTCGTGCAGCACGACGTCGAGGCTGCCGGCGGCGCCGGTGGCGGGCGCCGACGTGGCATCGCCGGACACCTCCGGCGCGGACGCGGCGGCGGGACCGTCGTCGGAGCCGCACCCGGCCGCCAGGGCCAGGCAGGCGGCGGCCGCCGCGGCGGTGAGGACGGTACGGGACAGGGGACGTCGCAAGACAGCCTCCAGGGCGGCGGACGTGCAGCGGGCGGCGGCCCGGCGCGTGCGCGGCCAGGATCTGGGCCGAACACCGCGCGGGCCTGGTAGACGGCCCAACCCTACGAAGCGTTCGGGCTCTCGGTCGCCTCCCGACCACCGAGTGTCGCCATGGCGATAGGCCCGGGGCTGCTCAGCGCTCGATCGCCGCGGCGAGGCGGTCGAGGCGCGCCGCGAGGCCGTCCGGGGTGGTGCTGTCGACGCTGAGGCGGTTCATCAGCTCCTCGTACCGGTCGACGTCCTCCGGCCGGTCAAGGTCGATCGCGCCGGTCAGGTGCTCGAGGTGGACGACGTCGGGCAGCTCGGGCTCGGCGAAGCGCAGGATGGTGAAGGCACCGGTGGCGACGTGGCCCCCGTACTCGGCCGGCAGGATCTGGATCACGATGTTCGGCATGGCGGCCAGCTCCCGCAGGTGTGCGAGCTGTGCCCGCAGCACCTCCGCCGAGCCGATCCGCGGCCGCAGCGCGGCCTCGTCGATCACCGCCCACAGCTTCGGCGGGTCGGGCCGGGTGAGCAGCCGCTGCCGGGTGATCCGCATCTCGACGGTGCGTGCGACGGCCTCGGCGCTCATCGTGCCCGGGTTGCTGGTCTGCACGACGGCCGCGCGCGCGTAGTCCTCGGTCTGGAGCAGGTCGGGGACGAGGTGCAGATGGTAGCTGCGGATCAGGGTCGCGGCGCTCTCCAGCCCGAGGTGGGCCTCGGACCAGCCGGGCACGACCTCGGCGTAGCGCCGCCACCAGCCGGGCCGGTTGGCCTCCCTGGCCAGGTCGAGGATCGGCGCCCGGTCGGCCTCGGCGACGACGCCGTAGAGCGTGAGCAGGTCGGCGACGTCGCGCACCTTGCAACCGACCCGGCCCAGCTCCATGCGGCTGATCTTCGAGTCGGAGGCCCGGATCTCGTAGCCGGCGTCCTCCCGGCTGATGCCGGTGGCCTCGCGCAGGCTCCGGAGCCGCGCTCCCAGCATGATGCGCTGCGCGATCGGCCCGCCGTTGGGCACGGTGTCCTCCTCGCCGTCACGGTGGTGGGCTCACCGCGGGTATCCGGCATCTCAGTATCTTCGAATTTTTCCACGCCTTGACGGTCAGCATGCAGCCAGGTACCGCGAGCGTGGATGATGTGCGCATGAGGTCGAGGACCCGACCCGCGGCAGCCCCGGCCGTGGGTCTCGCCCCACCGGGGACGGCGCTGGCGTTCGACGGCGTCGGCATGACGTTCCCGGACGGGACGCGGGTGCTGGAGGACATCTCGCTGCGCGTCGGGGCCGGCGAGATCGTGGCGCTGATCGGGGCGTCGGGCTCGGGCAAGTCGACGCTGCTGCGCATCGCCGCCGGGCTCGCGGCGCCGACGAGCGGCTCGGTGCTCGCCGGGCCGGGTTCCCCCGGCTACATCTTCCAGGACCCGACGCTGCTGCCCTGGCGGACGGTCGAGGGCAACATCGGGCTGTTCGCCGAGCTCGACGGCGTCCCCCGGGCGCGGCGCGACCGCCTGGTGGCGGACGCGATCACCATGACCGGCCTGCGCGGCTACGAGCGGTACCGGCCGCGGGCGCTGTCGGGCGGGATGCGGATGCGGGTGTCGCTCGCCCGCGCGCTGACGGCCCGCCCGTCGTTGTTCCTGTTCGACGAGCCGTTCGGCGCGCTGGACGAGATCACCCGCGAGCGGCTCGGTGACGAGCTGCTGCGCCTGCACCTGCGGGAGGGGTTCGCCGGGCTGTTCGTGACCCATTCGGTGGTCGAGGCCGCGCTGCTGGCCAGCCGGGTAGCCGTGCTGTCCGCCCGCTCGGGGCGGCTGCTCGCCGAGATCGAGATCCCGTTCGGCTACCCGCGCGAGTCGGCGCTGCGTTACGACGCCGCTTTCGGACGGGTCGCACGCGAGGTGTCGGAGGCGCTCAAGGACTCGTTCGCCGGGCCCGGACTCGCCGGCCCTGGAGAATCCGGGCCTGGCGCCGCGGGCGACGCCACCGGCCCAGCGTAGATCAGCCGGTGCGCGGCGGCGGACGCGCGGCGGCGGACGGGGCCGGCCGGGCCGGCGTCGCGCAGCGCCACCGTGGCCGCCATGGCACCCGGCCCGCCGTGCGCACCGCCGCCGGGATGTGCTGACATCGACGCCAGATAGAGCCCGGGGATCGGGGTCTCCGGGCGGCCCAGGCCGGGCACCGGGCGGAAGATCAGCTGCTGGTGCAGGGCGGCCGTCCCGCCGTTGAGGGCGCCGCCGCGCAGCACGGCGTCCTGGTCCTCCAGCCGTCGCGGCGACTGGGTGTCACGGCTGAGAATCAGCGACCCGAAGCCGGGGGCCGCCGCCTCCAGCTTGCGTTCCACCCGCTCGAGGAGACGGGCGGTGTCGTCGCCGTCCCAGCGGCCGGTGACACCGGCCCCACCGGCGTCGCCCCGGGGGGACTGCGGGAGGTGGAAGTACGCCCACGCGCTCTGCGTCCCGGCCGGCGAGCGGCCGGGGTCGGCAGTGGTCATCTGGCCGAGGACGAGGAACGGGTCCGCCGGCACGAGCCCGCACGCCAGCTGCGCGGACATCATCGTCAGATCGTCCATGGTGCCGCCGAGGTGGACGGTGCCGGCGTCCGCGATCCGGCGGTCGGACCACGGGATCGGCCCGGCGAGCGCCCAGTTGACCTTGAAGGTCGAGCTGTCCCACTGGAAGCGGGCCAGGTCGGTGAGCAGGCGGGCGGGGAGATGCTCGTCGCCGACCAGGCGTCGATAGAGGGAGACCGCGTCCACGTCGGCGAGCACCGCGCGCCGGGCGCGCACGGCCGTCCCGTCGGTGAGCCGCACGCCACGGGCCCGGCCGGCGGTGACGATCACCGCGTCCACCTCGGCTCGGGTGCGCACCACCCCGCCGCGGGAGCGCAGCCGGTCGACGAGGGCGGCGGTCAGCCGGCCCGCGCCGCCACGCGGCACCGGGAAGCCGACATCCTGGCCGAGCATCGCCAGCAGCCAGCCGATCAGCGCCGATCCCGCCGACTCCGGCGCCAGGTCGGTGTGCAGCGCGCTGCCGGCGACCAGCAGTCCGGCGCCCGCGCCGGCGAACTCCTCCGCGGCGAACCGGCGGACGGGCAGCATCGCGAACCGGGCGAAGCGCAGCATGTCGGCGGCCCCGAGCGCGCGGGCGAGCCGTGCGCCCGCCCGGACCGGCGGGAACGGGGCGGCCAGCAGCGCCTCGAGCAGCGGGTCACGGACCCGTTCCCACAGTGCGACCTGCGCCCGCCAGGCCGCCGCGTCGGCCGGGGCGTAGGCGGCGAGGGAGGCGGCCGTCTCGTCGAGGTCGGTGGACAGCACCGCGCAGCGGCCGTCCGGGGTGGGGTGGGCCAGCACCCGCGGGGCGTGCAGCCAGGTCAGCCCGTGGTCGGTGAGGTCGAGCGCGCGCAGCGCCGGGGACCGCGCGGCGAACGGGTAGAAGGCGCTGAACAGGTCGGTACCGAACCCGGGCGCGGTGACCTCGGCGGAGCGGCAGGCCCCGCCCGGCTCGTCGGCGGCCTCGCACACGACGACGTCCCAGCCGGCGTCGGCGAGCCGGTTCGCCGCGACGAGGCCGTTCACCCCCGCGCCGATGACGACCGCGTCCGCGGTGTCCGCCGCCGCGTGCCGGTCGATGGGACGCCGGCCTACCGGCATGTCGGTCAGGCTCGGCGGGCCGGCATCTCGAACCCGGAGAGGAGCACCGCGTTGCAGTCCGCCGCGGCCTGCCGCACGGGCTTCGCGCGCTGGTAGCCGTCGGACTCGTACCAGGCACGGGCCTCGTCCGCCGACGGGAACTCGAGGACGACCGTGCGGTTCCCGTGCCACTCCCCCTCGAGCAGCTGGACGTCCTCGTCCACGACGAGGATCTTGGCACCCGCCGCGGCGACCGAAGGACCCGACAGGCGGCTGTAGGCCGCCATACCTTCGGGATCCTTGATGGCCTCGGTCAGGATGACGTATCCCTTGGGCATGTGCTCTCCTGGGCGACTGCGGTGCACGGCGTGGGACGGGCCATTTTCTCGCTACTCGCGGCTGGTGCGCGACCGACCGTCCTCGACCGACCGCACCTGGCCGGCCCCCCCGCCCCCCGCCGGGGGGGGGGGGGGGGGGCGCCCCGTGGGCCCCGGTTGGCGGCGCAGGAGGTGGGGTGGATCTCGTTGGTGCCCTCGCCGACGATCATCAGCGGGGCGTCCCGGAAGTAGCGCTCGGCGTCGAACTCGGTGGAGTACCCGTAGCCGCCGTGGACCCGGATCGCGGCCAGCGCCACCTCCATCGCTACCTCCGAGCAGAAGTACTTGGCCATGCCCGCCTCGAGATCGGCGCGCTCGCCCGTGTCGTACCGGCGCGCGGCGTGCAGCAGGAGCTGCCGGGCCGCGGTGAGCTTCGTGCCCATCTCCGCGAGGTGGTTGCCGACCGACTGGTGCCGCCAGATCGGCTGGCCGAACGACTCGCGCTCCTGGGCGTAGCGCAGGGCGTCGTCGAAGGCGGCCCGGCCGACCCCGGTCGCCCGGGCCGCGACCTGGATCCGACCGATCTCCAGGCCGCGCATCATCTGACCGAAGCCCCGGCCCTCAACGCCGCCAAGGAGCGCGTCCCGGGGCACCCGGCAGTCCGTGAAGGAGAGCTCGCAGCTCTCGACACCCTTGTAGCCGAGCTTCGGCAGGTCCCGGGAGATCACCAACCCGGGGACCTTCTCCACCAGCAGGATGCTGATCCCGCGATGGGCGGGCTCGGCCGCGGGGTCGGTCTTGCACAGCAGGGCCACCAGTCCTGCCCGGCGGGCGTTACTGATCCACGTCTTCGTTCCGTTGATCAGGTATCCCTCGCCGGAGCGCCGCGCGGTGGTGCGCATCGCCTGCAGGTCCGAACCCCCACCCGGCTCCGTCAGGGCCATCGTGGCACGAAGTTCGCCGGTGGCCATCCGCGGCAGGTAACGCTGTTTCTGCTCCTCGGTTCCGTAGGCGAGCAGCAGCTTGGAGACCACCGTGTGCCCGCCCATCGCACCGGCCAGGCTCATCCAGCCGCGGGCCAGCTCCTCGGTCACCAGGGCGTAGCAGACGGTCGAGACGTCCACCTGGCCGTACGGCTCGGGGATCGCCAGGCCGAAGACCCCGAGCCGCTTCATCTGCTCGATGAGCGCCTCGGGGTAGGCGTTGGCGTGCTCAAGCTCGCGCACCACCGGCCGGACCTCGCGGTCGACGAAGTCCCGGACGGTGTCGACGACTGCCCGCTCCTCCGGGTCGAGCTCCGTCATGCGTCGAACGCCGTCACGAGGCGATCCGGCGCTCCAGCGCGATGTCGAGCAGCTCGTCGGTGAGGACGCGCTTGACGCGCGGCCGGCCGGCGGACTCCCCCGAGGAGCGCTCGACGGCGTCGATCAGCCGCCAGCCCTCCTCGGTGACGAGGTGCGGCTGGCGGCCGCGCAGCCAGGTGTCGATCTCACCGACCGGGTCGAACGCGGCGCCCCGGTCGTGGCGGCGCAGCGTGCCGTCGGCGACATCCGCGAGCAGCCGCGCGACGGTCTCGCCGGCGCACTTCTTGTTCGTGCCGATGATCCCGGTCGGGCCGCGCTTGATCCAGCCGGCCACGTACTCGCGCTCGACGCCCTCGACCCGCCCGTTCACGTTCGGGATGACCCCGCGGCGGTCGTCGAACGGCAGCCCCTCGATCGACCGGCCCTTGTAGCCGACGGCGCGCAGCACCAGGCTGGTCGGGACGGTCTCCCGCTCACCGGTGTCGACGGCGCTGACCCAGCCGTCGTCGCCGACCTTCAGCGCGTTGCGGGCGAACACGATCTCCTCGACCCGGCCGTCGCCGCGGATCTCCAGCGGGGTGCGCTGGAAGCGCAGCGCCACCCGGCGCGCGCCCGCGGGCACCGGGTTCTGCGCGTACCCGCGCATCACCGCCAGGTTGCGCTTGACCAGGCGGGACAGTGCCTCCTCGCCCTCCTGCTCGGCGACCTCGGCCGGGTCGACGTCCACCCCGGACTCGGTGAACTCGGGCAGCTCCCTGAGCTCCGCGGTCGTGAAGGCCGCCTGCGCGGCGCCGCGGCGCCCGACGACCATGACCTCCTTGAGCGCACAGGCGCGCAGTGCGTCGAGGGCGTGGTCGGCGATGTCGGTGCGGGACAGCCGCTCGTGCGGCGAGCAGAGGATGCGGGCGACGTCGAGGGCGACGTTGCCGGCGCCGATCACGACCCCGCGCTCGCCGCTGAGGTCGAAGGTGAGGTGCGCGTAGTCGGGGTGCCCGTTGTACCAGCCGACGAAGTCGACCGCGGACTCGCTGCCGGGCAGGTCCTCACCGGGGATCCCGAGGCGCCGGTCCGTCTGCGCGCCGACGGCGTACAGGACGGCGTCGTAGCGCGCGATCAGCTCCTCACGCGTGACGTCCTTGCCGACGTCCACATTGCCGAAGAAGCGGAAGTTCTCGTGCGCGGCGATCGCCGCGTACACGCTGGACACCGCCTTTATCTTCGGATGATCGGGGGCGACTCCGGAACGCACCAGGCCCCACGGCGTGGCCAGCCGCTCGTACATGTCCACCCGGACCGGTACGTCGTGCTGCTCCAGCAGCGAGGCCGCCGCGTAGAAGCCCGACGGACCGGATCCGACCACCGCGACGGTCAACGGCACGGCCGCAGCTCCCTGGGGCATCGATACACTCCTCCAGCCGAATTCCCGCTGATGTCCGCCCGTCACCTGGGCGTCGACCGCCGACGCGATCGCATCCCTGACCGGTGCGGCTCGGGCGCCGTCGCCCATGCAGGTCGCGACCGCGCCGTACCGGCCACCTCAACGCAACGTAGAGAAGCACGCTTCCGGGCGCAAGAACTGCGATGACGGAATGCGGCCGGCGGCACGCGGTCCGCCACCCGCCCGCACCATTCCATCCATCACCGTCACCGCATTTCCGATTGCGACGGATTTGCCCCACACGGTAGAGGCCGGCCCGGCGCGAAGGCTGCTCAGCCGCGGGCGGCGCCCAGCGCCATCGTGTGCAGCATCACGGCCATCTCGGCCCGGTGCAGATCGGTCGCGCTGTGTGGGGTGGAGTTGATCAGACCGAACAGCGCATGGGTACGCGCCCGCGCGGTCGGCGCGTCGAGCTCGGGCCGCACCTGCCGCAGGACGTCCACCCACTGCTCGACATAGGCCCGCTGCAGCCTGCGGACCTCGCGCTCGGCCGGCTCCGGCAGGCTCCACAGGTCGCGGTCGTGGATGACGATCAGGTCGGGGTTGTCGAGCGCGAACTCGACGTGCCCGCGGACGAGCAGGTCGAGGGTCTCCGGGGCGGAGGCGCCGACCCGGCGGGCCTCGCGGGCCGCGTCGAGCAGGTGCTGGCTGATGCCGACGAGCAGCTCGACGAGCACCGCGTCCTTGCTGGGGAAGTGCCGGTAGATTCCCGGGCCGCGGATGCCGACGGCGGCGCCGATCTGCTCGATGCCCACGCCGCGGAAACCGCGTTCGGCGAACAGCCGGGCGGCCGCCCGCAGCAGTTCGTCGCGCCGGGTCGCCCGGGCCGGGGTGCGCGCCCTGACGCGCGGTTCGGCCGGGCTCGTGACAGCGGACCCACCGGCATCACTGTTCCGGCCGGATTCACTGCTCTTGCCGGCACCCCGGCCCGAGTCGGAATGCGCGACGGAATCGGGACGGGCTCCGGAGTTGGCGTTCCGGGCGGCGGGCGGCGGGCGGCGGCTCTTGGCCTGGCCGGAGGCGGGCCGCTCGCCCGGGGCGGACCGGACGATTTCTGCTGGCACCGGAACACTCCTCCCAACTCGCAGGCTACCAGCCCCGCCCGCCCGCGACGCGCACTCGGCCACGGCGCCCGGCCGCCGCGGCCGGCGGGCGCCACCCGCCGCGCCGGCCGCACCCGCCGCGGGGGCGCGGCGCCGCTCCTACACGCCGCGGAAGCGGTTGATGGCGGTGAGGTGACGAGCCCGGGTCTCCTCGTCACGAATCCCCAGCCCCTC
>NZ_JALKFY010000670.1:0-10819 GCF_023242985.1 Frankia sp. Mgl5
CCAGCCAACCGCCGACACGGAACGACCAGCTCAGTAGTTCCTACAAGATCTTGCCTCGATCAGGTTGACGGGTTCCGGCCGCATCTGAGCGTGACGCGGAAGGCGTGGCACCGGCGGTCCCCCTCCTGGTCTTCGCACGTAGACGGCGCCGACGACGAGTGCAACCAGTAACCGTCGATACCACCCGGCCCGCGCACGGTCGCCGGTTGGATCCGTCCCGGACAGGCCAGTCCAACGCCTTCTGATTCACGATCGGCCACCCTCCGTAACCAGCACGCTTTTGGTGTCCGGTATCGGCTGGTATGACTGTTATGTCGAGGGGTCGCCGGCGACGTGTGTGCGCATTGTGCGCGCGGATGTCCCGGCACGGCGCGGCATGTGCCGGCACGTTCCGGCACGGAAATCGCCCCGACCTCGGATTTTGCGGCACGGCGCGGCATTTTCCGGCATGTTGAGATACGGGATAATCCGTCTTGTAATCGAGCGGCTAGGGGTTCGAGTCCCCTCGCCGGCTCCAGACAGATGGCCCCTGACCTGCGGTTTTGCAGAGTCAAAGATCATCTATTCAAGATCGAAATTGGCTTGTGAGCGCATTGTGAGCGCATTCGGCAATTTTGTGCAGGGAACGATCATGGGTGGGGTGTCGTCTTCGGGCACCTGAGCCAGGATCCGCGGTCACGACACCACCCCCAGCGGCGGTTACTTTCCGTTACCGTCGGTCGTTCTGGGACGCGGGTGGGATGCGGCCAGACCGATGCGCACCGGCTGACGGTGGCTGATCCGCCATCCCACCCCACGGCCACCGCGGCGCGGGATCGGACGTTCACGGCGGATCCAGGGCCGACGGTGGGGCCGGGGACGTGGACATGGCGACGGGGTCAGTGGCCTGGTGTCTGTGGGGACGTGGCCCGCATTGCAAGTGGGCTCCGATGAGCGCGCGGGTCCGACGTTCGCCGCTGGCGTCGATCCGCTGCCGAACCGGGTGCCGGAGGTCGCCGCGGTGTGGAACGGGATTCGCCGTACCTACAGCGTCGCGCCCGGCCAGTCACCCCGATCCTGACCTGCGATATCCGCACGATGATCGACGCTATGGACCTCGGTGGACCGGCAGTGCGGCTCGCCGGCCTGCGCGACCGGGTGCTGCTGCTCATTGCCTACGCCGGAGCACTGCGCCGCGGCAAGGTCGTCGCCCTGGACGTCCACCGACCTCGCCAACCTGATCGACAAAATCAACATCAAAAGCCGAAGTAATTAATCGGCAGGTCCTGGCTGGTGGGGGTCCCAGCGGGTGCAGGCTCCCACGGTTTGTCCCGGTCTCGGTGTCCCGTGCCGTCGCGGCGTACGCCGTGACGGAACCCTCCTGCGCGGACCCGCCGGATCATAACTATCCGAATCCAAGCGATTTCGATACGCTGCCCTGCGGGATGTAGACGATGTCCGGATTCTGCAGTGCCGTCGGCACTGCGCACAGCCTGTGGCGTCCGACCGGTGCGGGTCGCGCGCCACAGTTGTTGCGGTGCGCCGTCGTCGCCGCCTTGATCCTGCTTGGGCTGGATGTCGCCTTCGCGGTGCTGCTGGACCTGCTCTCCGCCCGCGCCGCCACACATCTCGTCTCCACCGCCGCCCAGTTCCTCGCTGCGGCCGCCTGTTTCGGGACCGCCCGGCGGGTGCAGGGGGCGGAGCGTCGCTGGCGGGTGCTCGTCGGTCTCAGCTCAGCCGGTGCGATGCTCGCCAGCCTCGCGGTGGCACCGACGTTGCTGGCCGGGGACCTGCCCCACCGGCAAGGTATGTCCCTGGGGCATGCCCTCTTCCTCGGTTTCTACGGGGTGGCCCTGGCCGGGCTGCTGTCCGTGCCCACCGACCCGGTGGACGGTCGGGGCGGGAGCGCCGGCAGGCGGTGGCACGGTGCCTACCGCTGGTATGCGATCACCCTGCTAGATAGCCTGCTGATCGTTGGTTCGCTCGTCCTGCTGCAGTGGGGGACGGTGCTCGCCGCGATCGTGCGGACGGGCCCCGACCTCAGGCCGTTTCGGTTCGCTTTGACCCATCAGGGTGCCGGTCTGATCCTCGCCACCGCGGTCGTGCTGATCGCCAGCTTCCGCCGCCCGCGCGCCCCGGCGACGCTGGCACTGCTGGGCACCGGCCTGCTGGCCTACGGACTCACCAGCAACATCATGTCCTACGTCGCCGCGAAGTACGGGTTCCACCTGCCGCCCTGGGGCCTGATCGGGTTCGCTCTCGCCTTCCTGCTGGTCTTCCTCGCCGCGTTCGTCCCGGTCCCGACCCCCGCGCCCCCCGAGGGCCCCGCCCCGCCCAGCCCGCGGGTGATGTGGGCACACGCCGCGCTGCCCTACGCCGCGCTCACCGCCGCGGGCCTGCTGATCCTGGGCAAGCTGACCACCGGTGCCCGCCTCGACCGGTTCGAGACCTACGGCATGATCACACTGCTGGTGGCCCTGGTCCGCCAGATGGTCACCCTCGCCGAGAACACCTGGCTGCTCGCCGAGATCCGGGCACGCGAACGGCAACTGCACCACCAAGCGTTCCACGACCCGCTGACCGGCCTGGCGAACCGGGCACTGTTCACCCGGCGACTACAGCGGGCACTCACCCGCGATACCGCCAGCGACGAAAGCGGTGACGGTACGCTGCTGTCCGTGCTGTTCCTGGACCTTGACAGGTTCAAGTGGGTGAACGACACGTTCGGCCACGCCGCCGGGGACGAACTCCTCCAGATCAGCGCCGACCGGCTGCGCGCGGAAACCCGCGCGATCGACACCGTCGCCCGCCTCGGCGGCGACGAGTTCGCCATCATCCTCGACGGCGGCGGCCCCGACGACCCCCGCCACATCGGCGAACGACTCGCCACCGCCATCCAGACCCCCTGCCTGCTGGCGGGGCAGCCCTACACCCCCCGCGCCAGCCTCGGCCTGGTCACCCTCGACGGCACCACCATCCGACCCGCCACCTCCGACATCCTGCTCCACCAGGCCGACCTGGCCATGTACACAGCCAAACGAGAACGAGCTGGCAGGCTGGTCGTCTACAAGCCCGAAATACCCACCTCCACCCACCACCCCGACCGCTCCTAGCCTGAATACACCCAACGAGCAAACCCCCGGCCGGCACCGGCCGCGTTTCAGCCCGCCCGTAGCTTCCAGCGCAAAAACAATGATTAGTTTGATCTCGGCCAGGGCTGGGCGGGTGTAGGGGTGATGAGCGGAGCCGGCCAGTCGGTCGAGATCCAAGCTGGCCGCAGCCTCCGGGCCGTCGCGCCAACGATCGCAGGCCGTAGAGTACCCTCGCCAGGCTCACATTCTGACCGTAGGGAAATGACAGATCGGTGAGAAGAAGGATGGACAGATAGCCGAGAAGGCTCGCGAACGGCCTGCTCGTCGAGTCGTCGCGGGACAGAAGAGATGAGAACCTACAATACTCCCGCATCGTGTCTGGTTTGATCCCGGCGATTCCCGCCATCTGCCGGAGACTCAGCAGGGGATCTGGACCGGTCACGAGGGCAACCTTACCGCGCGAACGTGGTAAGGCGAGACGTTCCCTCTCTTATGCAGTACTGCGGTGCGAAGGCGGCCCCGCCCCGCGTTACCCACACCGGAGGTGACCCGGCTTACCGGTCGCGGCTGCCAAGGTGCGTCGGCATCGTCGTCGAGGTTCTGGATCGATACCGTGATTGGTGGGTGGTTCCCGCTGCGATCAGCCAGTGTGGTCGGTGGGAATCCGGCGCGTCGCACGTAACCACGCGACCAGTCTCTGTGCCTCCGCGTCGTCGTTGGCCTCCTCCACCGCGATCGAGGCGAGTCCGGTGATGTCATCGACCCGTCGACCGGCCCTACGCGCCTCTACGACGAACCGTAACGAACTCGGCCGCTCCACCCACAGGGCGTACTCGATGGGTCCAAGACCCAGGTAGTCGTGCAGCGCGACGGGACGACCAGCCGGCGCGCCGCCGGCCTTGTGCCACCGGTCCACCCAGCCATCGACATCCTCCAGGAACGCACGTCCTCCCAGCAGGGCGTCCAGGAAAGTCGTGACCTCGAGCGACGACGTCATAGGCCCAACCTAGCCGCCCGGCCAGCTCCCAGGCCAGCGCCGATGCGGTCCAGAGGCTGAGCGCCGGCCGGTGGCATGCGTAGGGGTGCAGAGGTCCGCAGGGCCGTGTCGGGTGACGGCCTGTCAGCAGTGGAGGCGGCCGGCGGGGCCGACCGCGGGAGGAGGTCAGAGGCCCCGCGTCTCGCCCTGACGTCAACTGCCAGAGGCATCCTTCTCCCCTCCCGAGGAAGGGAGGCAGAGCCCCGTGTATTCCGAATCGTCCGGGCATCATTGTGATCACCATGACGGCCTCACCCCTCCCGCACCAGTTGTAGATCATCTGGTGGTGCCGTCTCACGAGGAACCCGCCGACGGCACCCCCGTTTTCGGAACGCACTCGTTCCGGAACCGCGGCCTCGCAGGTCTACGAGTTCCGCCGGGCACGGATCAGCCGTTCCGGACAGAGCCCTGGCCGAGGCCTGGATACACGCCTGTGCCCCGCCCGAAGCGGCGCCGCAGGAAGCACCACCCGACCCTCTCCACCGGGAGTAGTGCGGGCCACCGGCGCCGAGCGACGCGGCCAGACACCGATTCCCAGGCACCGGGCGCCGAGCGGACAACAAATTTCCGGACTTCGGACACCGGCGGTTGGCCTTCCGGCTGCGGGGTAAATCCGGGTGCACCCCGGGGTGCATGATGGTCAGTATGGGTGCGGACGAGCCGGCGCAGAGCGCATGGTCCCGGGTGGACATGAGCGTGCCGCACTCCGCTCGGGTCTGGAACTACTGGCTCGGGGGGAAGGACAACTTTCCCGCCGACCGGGAGCTGGGAGACAAGGTCTTCGAGGTCTACCCGGACATCGTGCGGGTCGCCCGCGCGCAGCGGGAGTTCCTGGTCCGAGCGATCACCTTCCTTGCCCGCGAGGTGGGCATCCGCCAGTTCCTGGACATCGGCACCGGCCTGCCGACCGCCGACAACACCCATGAAGTCGCGCAGCGGATCGCCCCGGACTCCCGCATCACCTACGTCGACAACGATCCTCTGGTGCTGGTGCACGCCCGCGCGCTGCTGACCAGCGCACCCGGCGGCGCCACCGCTTACATCGACGCCGACGTACGCGACCCCGACAGGATTCTCACGGAGACGGCCGAGCTGTTGGACTTCACCAGGCCGGTCGCTCTGGTGATGTTCGGCATCATGGGGAACGTCGCCGACACCGACGAGGCGAAAAAGATCGTGAAACGGCTACTCGACGAGGTGCCGCCGGGAAGCTACCTCGCACTCAACGACGGCACCCACGGCGAGGCCGTAGACAAGGCAATCGAGATCACCCAGGCAGACGGGCACCCCTACAACCTGCGCAGGGCCTCGGCAAAGTTGTCGGTTAGCAAGCAAGCTTCATGATCGTCTCTAGTGGGCGTTCGGGGCGGCGGGCGTGATAGCGGATTCCCGCGGCGATGTTCGTGGCACCGGTCAGGCGCAGGATCGTGATCGCGAGGTTGCGCAGGCTGGCCATGGTCTGGGGCGCGTTGCCGGTCCGGACCTGGCTGAGGTCCTCACCGAAGGTGACGTCGCGGACCCAGTGCAGCCGGTTCTCGACCAGCCAGTGGTCCCGGGTGAGCGCGGCGAGCTGGGTCGGGCTGGCCTGGTGGGTCGCCACGCTGGTGATCAGGTAGGCGACCTCGGTCTCGGCGGGTCCGCCGGTGAGGGGCTGACGTCGGCGGGTGATCCGTACCGCCTGCACGGCGTGCGGGAACAGCAGTCCGGCGCGGACCTCGGTGGCTTTCACGGTGCGCCGCTCGCGGCGGCCGTGGCCACGCTCGACGGTGCGCGCGGTGGTCTTCACCTGACCCCAGGGCAGGGCCGCGAGCTGGGCATACAGGCTGGGCTGGTTCGCCTTTACCGTCAGCAGGTAGTGCGCTCCGCGGCCGACCAGCCAGCGGGCGGTCTCGGTCTGGGTATGCAACGCGTCCGCCGTGACGATCACGCCGGTCAGGTCGAGGTCGGCGAGCAGGACAGGCAGCGCGGGGATCTCGTTCGTCTTCGCGTCCACCGCGACCTGGCCGAGCACGACACCGGTGTGATGGTCGAGCGCGGCGAGCAGATGCCGACCGGTGACCTCGCCGGTGCGGGAGCCACGCAGGGTCTTGCCGTCGACCGCGATCCGCCGCCGCGTCCCCGTTTCCGGGCTGGTCGCCGCGGCGGCCCACGCTCCCAGCGCTGTGTCCAGCGCGTCAGCGTCCAAGGCGGCGAACACCCGGCGGAACGTTGAGGTGTCGGGGACCCGGACGATTCCGAGCAGGTCAGCGACCACCGGGCCGGCGTCGGCGGCCCACTCACCGATCGCGGTGAACGACCGCGCGCCGGCGAGTACCGCGCACGTCGCCAGGGTCAGCACCACGGCCAGGCTGTGCCGTTTTCCTCGGGGTTTCCGCGGGTCCGGGACTCGGCCGAAAGCCGCCAGGAGACCCGACACCGACGACAGCTGGTGATGGCCGTCGATGACGGCGGCAGCCAGCTGATCGAGAACAAGAACAGGCGGTGATACTGGTACGGCGGGCACGACACCTCGGGTCGATCATGATGGTGTAGGAACCTCCATGATCTTCAGGTGTCGTGCCCGCGCCTGTGAGACCCCCGGCCACGTGCCCGCACCCCGCTACACGGCCCCACCAGAAACACCAGACCAGACCCACCACCTACGCCTCAGCAAACTTGCCGGGGCCCTGACAACCTGCGTACCCCTGAGCAAGTCGCGTCCTTCTTCGACGGCCTCGACCTCGTCGAGCCAGGCGTGGTCTCAACGCCCCTCTGGCGGCCCCCGCCCGGGTCGGAACCGCAGCCACTCCACATCTTCGGCGGGGTCGCCCGCAAGCCGTAGCCCGTCCTCGACGGGGTCGGCCGCAAGCCGCAGCCGTGCGCGGCCAGGGCCAGCGGTTCGGCTCCCAGCAGTAACCATCCGCCTACCAGACAGACAAACGCACCCACGGGAATATGATCTTGCCGGTGCGCGGCCCGGTTTTCGTTCGCTACTCGGCGCGCACTGTCAACGCGTTGCGTCGAGTAGCGAACGGAACTCCAGAAGATCATCGATCATCGTGGTCGTGTCCGTGGTACGCGGGAGCTGGCACAGCTTGTTCAGCATCGCATCGGTTTCCTCCATGGTAGGAATCTCGTCGATCGGCGCGGCTATGTTGACGACATAAACCATGGGAACACCGCCTTTCGAGGATGTCGAGCACGTGCCGAGCTACCCCGCCGGCGTGGGCTGACCCGGATGCCGTGCATGCCAGATTCGCATGCCCCGATTCGCCGAAAATTGAAGCCAGGCTTCGCCTGTGTTAAATCTGGGGCTGGACTCGGTGCGGTGGGTGGACGTTCAGGGCGGCAGGCCGGGGCCTGGCCGACGACGTCCAGTTCTCGCGGGTGGCCTCGTCAGCTACGACGCCGAGCGGGACCGGCGCGACCGCCACTGACCGGCGTGTCTCTGTAAGCCTCCTGTTCAGGCACGGATCTTGAATGGTCGGGGTCTGGCTAGATCAAGCGCTGAACGGCAGCCCCGGAGCGCCGGCGCCCTGACATACACGTCAGGGCGCCACACACATCGGTCTCGGTGCGTAACAGACCCGCTACTCTTTCCTCGTGGCACCAGACCCGCAGCGGAACACCCCGATGCCGGAGACGGCCTGGAACTTCATGCAGGTCGAGATCGCGATGGAAGACCACCTGCTCCGCCCCATGTACGGACTGGGCGGGCTGACCCGCGACCAGGCACGCGCCAAGGTGCAGAGCATCCTGGACGAGCTGCCCACACTCGCACCGATCGCCGAGGTCTGGCGACGCGACCAAGCGAAGGACGACACCGTCTTCTGCAACCAGCGCATGTGGACCGTCTACACGTACGCCGGCACCGATCCGCTGCCCGCCGCACTGCAGTGGCTGGAGGACTTCACCCAGGCCCTACACACGGCAGGCATCGATCTGCATGTCGCGCCGCCTGCCCTGACCCTGGACACGGCGTAGCCCCACCCGCAAGGGGGGTAGCAGGTGGGGCCACACCGCGTGTGTCCCGAGGACAGCGGCAGGCTACCGGCCCGGAGTCGAATTGAGCGCCACCGCCGACCGTGTCGCCGCTCAACCCCCTGCCGATCGGCGGCTGAGGAGGGAGACCCGGCCACCGATCTGCCTGACAGTGGCCGGGTCAGCATCGCCCGCGCGAAGGACGACGCGGCGAGAGTAACCACCGCGCCGGCTCCTTCACCAGCGACACCGAATCCGTGTCGCCGACCACCTTCACCGCAACACCCTTGATCAACCACAGGACGGCCGCGGCACCGGTGGGTACCCGGCGCCGAAGCAGAAGATCGGGAACATCTGGGCATGGTCGGCGGACGACATCAAGGCGTGGACCGAGCACGGCCGGCCGCGGCCCGCGGCGGGACCGCCGTCCGTTGTAGTGCCGCGCGTCCTCGGCCAGGACAGCCCACAGGTGCCCTCCGCCATACTCGGCGCCGCGGCAGGGACGGGACGCCGAGTACCACCGCGCCCAGGTTCGGGATTTCCTGGGATTCCAGGAGTGCACGGTCGGGGATGGGGAAACGCTCACCGCCTCGCTTGCCGAGGAGGTCTGTTGCCGGAAGCGCCGGCCGGAACGGTGCGCGAGGAGCCGCTCCGGCACTGCCGGGAGTGCCTCGACAGGCCGTCACCCGAGACTGCCATACCGCTCCGCTCGCCGGCGCCGCGACAAGACCGACACCCTGGACGCCGAAGCGGCCGCTCGCGCCGTCCTGACCGGCCAGACCACCCCAGCGGCGAAGACGGGAGCGCCGTTTAAAAGCCCAGGTCAAGGCCAGTGTCCGAGTTCTGGCACCCCACAGGGGGACGCCTGGCCAAGACAGCGGCCGCGGCCGCTGCCCGGACATCGCTCGGACTGGTGTCGCGTCCGGCGGAGCCGCCGTCAAGGCTTGCGCGCTACTCCCGCGAACAGCCAGTCAGTCTCAGGGCTGCCGTCGTCTCCCGGGTGCCACTGCCATGGTCGAACGATACCGGGTTCGACCAGATCCAGCCCGGAGAAGAAATTCTCGATCGTGATACGCGGCCGGAATACTATAGGCGACGTCGCCTTCTCATATGCCGCCTCCGTCCGGGCGACACCTTCAGCCGGCGGCCCATCCGTTGTCAGATGGGATAGCGCCAGGTAGGAACCCGATGGAACGGCGTCCATAAATTCGGCGAGAAGACCGGCGGGGTTCTCCTCATCCGTAATGAAATGGAACAAGGCAACCGCTAGAACGGCGACGGGTCGCGAAAAGTCGATGAGCGCGTTCGTGTCCGGATGCGCGAGGATCCCCGCGGGTTCACGTGCGTCCGCGGTGATGATTGTCGTCGTCTTGTTCGTCGCCAGCAGCGCGCGGCCGTGAGCGAGCACGATCGGGTCGTTGTCTACGTAGACGACGTGCGCGTCCGGGTTGACCTGCTGGGCTATCTCGTGCACATTCCCCTGGGTCGGCAGGCCGGTGCCGATGTCGAGAAACTGGTCGACACCGGCGTTCGCGAGCCAACGGGTCGCCCGCTGCAGGAAGCGCCGGTTCTCCCAGACGACGTCAAACGTCACCGTCTTACCGAGGGCGGCGTCGACGGCAGCAGCAGCCTCGCGGTCGACCTCGAAGTTGTCCTTGCCCCCGAGAAAGTAGTCGTACATGCGCGCCGGTGTCGGCCGGTCCATCCTGAGATCGGCTACCTGACGGCCCTCTTCCGCGTCAGGCGCCACCGACTTGAAGTCCCATCCCATCATCGCTCCGCAAGTCATGAGGTCGGCACCGACGGCCCGGCGGCTTCGGCAGGTAGGCGTTGCAGTCAGCCTATCGGGCGGGTCATCCCACCACAAAGTGGCGCCTACCGTCTCTGCCACGCTACTCCCCGATCACCCCGGCTCCACGTCACCGGCGCCGGTGACGGCGCCAGGCCAGCCGAGCGTCAAGCCTGTGGGGCTCCAGAATCCCGATTTGGCCTGTGAGCTGGCCTTTTGTGGTTGATGCGATCTTCTGCGGGAGGTGTCAGGCGGCGTTGCGATATTCGCTGATCAGCCCGCCAAGGATGCGTGTGCGACGGACGGTGGACTCCGACGTCGGGGCGACCACGAGTGACGAGTCGGGTGGGTGCTGGCCGAGGGAGCGGTGGGGCCGGTGAGTGTTGAAATGCTCGACGTAGCCGGTAAGGACGATGTCAGGTGCCGTTCGGAGACGATCAGTAGTCGGTCGGTGCATTCGCGGCGGGCGGTGCCGACCCAGCGTTCCGCGATCGCGTTCGCCTGCGGGGCTTGCGGGGGTGTGTGTACCACGTCGATGCCGGCTCCGGTGAAGACAGCGTCGAAGGAAGCCGTGAATTTCGCGTCGCGGTCACGGATGAGGAACCGGAACCGGTGGCTTCGCTCCTCGAGGTCCATCAGCAGGTTCCTGGCCCGCTGGGCGACCCACGCTGCGGTCGGCTGCTTCGTGACCCCGAGGACATGGACGTGGCGGGTGGCGTGTTCGACGACGAAGAACACGTAGATCCGTTGGAGGAACGCGGTGTCCACGGTGAAGAAGTCGCAGGCCAGTGACCATGCCGGCTTGCGCCGGCACCCTGTCCTGATGAGGATGTTGGTGCCGTCCGGTCCGACGTCGTCCTTCTGTGGTGCCTGCGAGCCCGTAGGCCAGTGTGGCGCGGAGGTCCTGAGGAATCCTGTCCTGCTGCCTCGAGCGCGTACCTCAGAATCTTTGATGACAGGCCC
>NZ_JALKFY010000671.1:0-10747 GCF_023242985.1 Frankia sp. Mgl5
CGAACTCGCCGCAGCCGTCTGACCGGCAGCTGCCCCGGCCGCTGGCATGCCCAGCTTCCCCGTAACGCAACAGCGCCCTGACCGGACTGGTCTCCTTCGCTCACGGGCAGCGATCCCTACGGGGATCGCTGCCCGTGAGCCGGTCCCGCCTCAGGCCGGTGATTTGAATCCAGGTCTTCGCAGGGCTATATCCTCCGATAGAGCTGCTGATAGCGCGCGGCGGCGTTCGGGTTCTGGTAGACGCAGCCGGGTCCGAGGGGGCGGTTGAGGTTGGATCCTACGTTCCCGGGGTCGCAGTTGCCGAAGTAGAATTCATATGCGAGTCCTTTTCCGGCGCGTTCGAGGAACCAGTCGTACATCCATTGGATGAAGTTGGCGCTGTCGCCTCCGCCGTTTGTGCCGGCGCCGCTCACGACTCCCCATTCGCCGATTCCGAATGCTTTGTTGTGTGCGGTGGCGAAGTTGTACCAGTAGGTGAGTCCGCCGACTGCGTTGGCTTGGGCGTCGAATTCTGCTTTTGTTCGGGATGGCGGCCAGAAGTCGTAGGAGTCGAGGCCTACGTCGTCGACCCAGGCGTCACCGGGGTACATGTCGATCGCATTGTGGCTGGGGGGGTTCTGTGAGTAGTGGGCGTTGAGGCTCCAGGAGATTTCGGGGTCGGGTTCGGCGGTCGATCGGATGGCGTCGACAACGTGGCGCCAGCAGTTGATGTAGTTCGTCGGGTTGGTGGCGGACCATTGGTACCAGTTTCCGTTGCCTTCCCAGGCGAGCCGGATGATGGAGTCCTGGCGGCCGTATGTGTTCAGTATGTTGCCAAAGGTCCGCCAGTAGGAGTCGTAGGCGCCGGTGGCGCAGGTGGTGTTGTTGGCGCCGATGTTCTCCGGGAAGGGTGAGGCCGCGATGATGAGGCGGCCTGGCCAGGTGGCGAATCTCTGGAGAAGGTCGGTGGGTTGGGCGACGTTTGTCCAGCTGTTCCGGGTGGTGTACAGCAGGGCGAAGTCGCAGGGTGTGCCGCGCCAGTTACAGAAAGCGTCGATGTTGGCGGGGGTCATGACCGGGTCGGGGTAGGTGCCCGAGATCCATGGTTTACCGGAGCGTGGTCCTGCGTACAGGGGCGGTGCGGGAGTGGGGGTGGTGCCGGCTGGGACCTCGACGCGGTCGAAGCTGACGGCGTTCCCGGTGGAGGAGGCGACGTTGTGTTGGCCGAGGTTGGTGAGCGCGAAGGTGTGTGTGGTGGGTGTGAGCTGGGCGGAGCTGTATAGCAGTGTGACGATCCGGGTCGGTGCGTAGGTGTCGATCGGGCTGGTGGGTCCGCCGTCGATGCTGACGGAGGCGAATCCGCCGTCGGGGCCCTTGACTCCGTAGATGTTGGCCTGGACTCCGGAGAAGCGGATGGTGGCGACGGCACCGGCGGTGGTCGAGGTGTGGATGCTGTTGTTGGGGGTGACTGTGACGCAGCCCAGGCACTGGGTCCAGGTTCCGGTGTAGGAGACCTGGTTGGGTCCGGTGCCGATGCTGGTGTCCTCGATGGTGACCGGTGGCGTCGGTGGTGGGGGCGGTACGACTGTGGGGTCGCCGATCTCGGCGCGGTCGAAGCCGACGTAGTAGTTCGAGGAGGCGCCGCTCCGCTTGTGGACGTTGGTGATTGTCAGGGTGTGCGTGCCGGGGGAGAGCTGCGGGGAGCTGTAGCTCAACGCGACGGCTGAGGCGTTGCGATAGGTGTCGACCGTTGTCGGTGTTCCGTTGTCGATGCTGAACGCGGCGAATCCCCCGAGGGGGTTCTTGATTCCGTAGATGCTGATCTGGGTGCCGGAGAAGCGAACCGTGATCGTCGCACCGCTGGCGTAGGAGTAACGGAAGCTGCTGTTCGCTGTGGCGGGTCCGCAGCCGGTGCACACCGACCAGGCTCCCGAGTAGGTGACCTGGTTGATGCCGGTGCCGACGGCGGTGTCCTCAATGGTGGTCACGGTCGGTGGTGGTATCACCGGGGGTGGGGGTGGTGGTGTCGCCTCGACGGCTACGGCGCGGTCGAAGCCGACGTAGTAGTTGGTGGACGCGGCGTTGTGCTGATGCACGTTCGTGATCGTCAGTGTGTGGGTGCCCGCGGGTAGCGGCGCGGAGCTGTACTGCGGGGCGACGACCGACGCGCTGGCATAGGTGTCGACCGTTGTCGGTGTTCCGTTGTCGATGCTGAACGCGGCGAATCCCCCGAGGGGGTTCTTGATTCCGTAGATGCTGATCTGGGTGCCGGAGAAGCGAACCGTGATCGTCGCACCGCTGGCGTAGGAGTAACGGAAGCTGCTGTTCGCTGTGGCGGGTCCGCAGCCGGTGCACACCGACCAGGCTCCCGAGTAGGTGACCTGGTTGATGCCGGTGCCGACGGCGGTGTCCTCAATGGTGGTCATGGTCGTCGCCGCGCTGGCCGGCGCCACGGTCGGCCCAATGGCCGTGACGAGCGCCACCACAACCAGTACGGCAAGGCCCAGTGCGCCGGGAATACGACCTACCCGTCGTCGTCCCAATCTACTGAAAACTTTCAAATGGCACCTTCTCGTCCTTGTCTGGATCACGTTCTTCTCATCGCGCATTTTTGTATCCCGTCGTGAGCTACAGGAGACTGCGCGCTCCCTGGAGGAGTGCACAACCACAGACGGAACCTGAAGCTAAACCGAATCTAAGCGCTACCACGGAAGTACAGGATTCTCGGAGATTCAAGACGTCGACACCCAACGCGGCACTGTTGCGTCTACGGGTTCCGCGGTCTCTGTAGCGTTCGCGGGGAATGATCGAGTGATGGTTCACCGTCCCGTCCGTCCCCGGTTCCGATGTCCGAGTGTTCGCCGGGTTTCGGTTCCCACCCTGAGGTGATCGTGCTGGCGGTCCGCTGGTACGTGCGCTTCGCGCTGTCGTACCGGGATGTCAAGGAGCTGCTCGCCGAGCGCGACGTCGACGTCGATCACGTGACGGTGTACCGGTGGGTGCGGCGATCGGGCGAACTACACTTTTCTTATGGCGAAATTGGACGGTCTGCGACTTGGTCCTGTACGCCCGGTACTCGGAACTGGTCGGTAGGGATGACGCGTTAGAGCGTCAGGACGGGTACGAGTTCGCCGAGGAGTACGGCGCGACGATCGAGAAGGTCTACCAGGAGAAAGGATTTGCTTCGAAGAAAAAGACCATCGTGTTGGAAGACGGCGCGATGATCCGCCCGGACTACGCCGAGCTTCGGTCCAGTTACCTTGACGGTGCGATCGTGTGGGACCTGGACCGCCTCACCCGGGACCTTCGGGATCTGGAAGACGCGATCGAAGTCGTCGAGCTGTACGGCCGCCCCATCGTGGGCCACGGAGTCGATCTGACCACCGAGTACGGTAAGGCGAACACCCGCGCGCAGGCGGTAGCGGCGGACAAGGCCGCCCCTGCGGAGCGGCAACCCCCGCTGACCAGCGAGCCCAGGGCGCCGCACACGCGCGCCGAACAGGACCCCGGCCGACCCGCCGCGCGCCGGGGCGGGGCCCCGCCTTCGGTACCCCGCCCCGGGCGGGTCGGACCGGCCGCCCGTTCGGCACGTCGGAGCGTCGCAACTGCCACAGTTCCCGGAGGAGCCCATAAACGGCCTCTTTGCACGGCGGGCGGCGCTGTCGGGTGACCATCCCGGCCGCTGGCGCCACGTCTTGAAGTGGTCGAGATCTGACCTGCGCCGGCGCAACGCGCAGGCGCCAGCCCGTCTCGAGCAAGTCGAGCAGCAGTCGGATCCGCTTATCGTCGCTTGGCGGGCCATCGAGGTGCAGCATGGCGGCCAGTGTCAGCAGGTCGGCGATGTGGCAGAGAGCAGCAATCTCCACCCGGAAGGCGGCGTCGACGAGCGCTTCCCGATTGGCGAAGTGTCGCTAGAACGTCGCCGGCCCCACCTTCGCACGTTGCGCCACCATGCAGAGGGGAGCTCCGGTGCCCTGCGCGATGAACACCTCGCGGGCGGTCTCGACAAGGCGATTTTCGTTGCGCTGCGCGTCTGTCCGGCGAGCCCGGTCGGCGCGGGGCGGGGTCTTGCCGTCCGCGGTCACGGCTGTTCCGGCTCAGCGGGCCACACGGCGGCATGGGGAAACAGATCGGCTGTTGTCGCGCTACCGACCAACATGTTTCCAGCGGTCACGGCAGCCACATCGCTGTAGGGCCCGCCGAGGGTGCCGTGATCGGTGAGAGTTCCGCGATACCACGTCGCAGCGTGCGGGCCGGACGGCGTCGACATCGTGCCGGCTACCAACCCTCGCTCGTTCAGACCGACCGGATCGAAGCCGCTCGCCGCGGGCCCGAGTTCGATCCTTCGACCGGCGCTCCACAGAAACCCACGCGGGTGCGCCCCGGTGCTGCGCACCAGAACCTCGCCCCGGCTGGTCAGCGCAACCGCCTCGCTGACGCCGTCGCCTGGCAGCACCCCAAGGTCTGTCATGTGACCGCGCTGCCAGAGGAAGGCGTGCCACGCACCGGCGGCGGTCAAGCTGGACCCGATGATCTGACCAGCGTTGTTCACGGCGACAGCCTGGCTCTCAGATCCCCCCAACGTTCCCAGATCGCGGATCTTGCCGTTCGACCAGGCGAACGCGTGCGTCGAACCGTACTGGCGCTGACTCGAGCCCACCACCAGGCCGGAATCGTTGATCGCGGCCGCGGAGCTGTAGCTGCCGCCGAGAGCGCCCAGATCCTGCATCCGTCCTGCCGTCAAGCGGTAGGCGTGTGAGTTCCCGGAGTCGGTCGAGCTGGTTCCTACGATGACCCCGAAGGTATTCACCGCGGCGGCGGAACTCGTCCATCCGCCAATAGTGTCAGTACCGCCCAAAAAGCCCAGAGGTTGCCATTTCCCGTCGACCCAGGAGAATGCCTGCCGATCATAGCGACCAATAATATCCCCTATTATCACTCCATGCTCGTTTATAGCCGTCGGCCGACTGCCGCCCGGCAGCTGTTGGAGACGACCTCCTCGCCACAGAAATCCCACCACGCCGTACGGAGAGGACTGCCAGTAACCAGCACATAGGCCGCTGCGGTCGCTGCAGACCACCCGGCCGGGCCAAGGCTGCGGCGCCGGAATCAGCACTGGTTTCGATCTAGGGAGGCCAGGAAAAACCGCGCTAGATGCCCGCGATCCTGTCACAGGTGCCCCACCTGGAGACGCCATCACGCGAGCTTCCGTGCCTACCCATGACGAAGTCGCCGCAGTCGCCGCGAAGGTTGTGCGCAAAAGTGCGCGTCGGCTCCACTCTCGCATTTCCTTTCCCTCTCCGTATGAAATATTTTTAACTACCGTCCCGATGTGAGCAATGATTATTGACCATCTATGCCGCGCACATCAAGTGCGGTCCAGGTATTCTCGGTGTCGATTCGGCGCCATGCTGTGAACTTAATGTCTGATTGTGCAATATCTTGTATCGCAGCCAGTTTGCGTTGCTCTTTGTGCTTGGCTGGATGTCGTATTAACTCGGTTGTGGATAGTTTCCACCATACGTCCGAATTCTGACCAAAGAGGCTGACCGTGAATACGCTGACCCGGGTAAACGTGGACGACCGAGCTGAACGGAAGAGTCGCAGGGTCCCCTATCCTCCGTGCTCATCCGGCTACAACGACCGGTCGGCCATGAAGAGCCATGTATGTCACTTTAAATTACCTATGCTGGTCGTAAGGATGATCAAGACCTTCGGTCAAGTAGAGGGATCGGAATCACGAAAAAGTAGGTTCGAGGTATGCCCGGACACGGTCAGGCCAGGGAGAGTCCCGGAGGCCGCTGGTGGGCCGGGTCGGCCTGGGGTGCCGGCAGCGCGGTTCCCGGATGCGCTCGATGAGGGCACTGTCCGTTGAGACTGGCCGGCGTGAGCAGTGGTCGCGGGATCTGCCGGCAGCCCTGGCGGTCCGCTATGTGATCGCGTTGGTGTTGTTCCCCTCCCACGGCTACAGCAAGGTGATGTGACAGGGCAAGGTCGCCGACGACTGGCTGGCCGGTGGTCTGGGGCCGGTGAAGGTCCCGGCCACCACGGCGATCACCAAAGCGCGGGACCGGCCCGGGGGGGAACCGTTGAAGCTGCTGTTCGAACGGACCGCGGTGCACGATGGCACCGCCCCGGCGGACGGTCGGGGCGTTCTACTGTAGCCGGCGGCTGTGCGCGGTCTAGGCGCCATGCTGTCGGTCCCTGATATCGATGAGAACGCCGTGGCATTCGGGAAGCCCGGCAACGCCCAGGGTGCGGGGCGTTGCCGCAGGTGCGGCCGGCGGTGCTGGTTGAGTGCGGCGCCCGGGCGTTGTCGGCGGCTCTGACGGGAACCGGAACCCGGTGAACTCGGACACCCGAACCGGCGGACGGACGGGATGGAGAACCATCACTCGATCATTCCCGGCGAACGCTGCAGAGACCGCGGAACCCATCGATGCAACAGTGCCCGCGGGCCGGCTCTGCCTGATACGAGCATTGCGGCTGGTCTCCATCTAGATCCCGTCCACCGAGTATCGATGGGGATCCGCGGTCGTTGGCACAGGTTCCAGCCGATATGCAGATTCTCGGGGGACTTTTCCCGCAAGCGGTAGAACGCGAAGCTGTAGCGACGTCGTCCTGCCAGCGGACACCGGAAACATGCTGCCCAAGCTGCTCGGCGAGGCTCCGGACGACGCTGGTGCTGTCGGTTTCCCCATCCGGACCGGGGATGGGAGGCCGGGGCGTGAAAGCTCGGTGTTACCGTCGCCGCGGACCAACGCCTTCATGACCATGCGGAGCGAGGCCGCAGCGGAAGCACGCTGGCCGGAGCTGCGTTACCCGGTTGGAGCGTTCTTCGCGATCCGTGCCGCAGCGTTTCTCCGGCTCGGCGTTCTCGCCGCCCGCAAGCTGGTCACGGGCCGCCCAGCGGCTGCGGCCCGCGCGCTGCGGATCCTGCGTGGTCTGGTCGCCGGCTTGGCGCGTCCGGAATGGGAGCCACCGCACCGATCGGTGTGGCGGGCGGTGCCCACCGTCACCCGCACCCCGGATCGGCCTGCTGTCCAGCGGGCACGCGCAGGGATGCGTTGAGCCGATCCGCTGATCGGCGAGGCGGTTCACCACGACGACCGGCTGCCGCCCGGCTTGCCGGGACTGGCCGCGCCTGCCACGGCGGCGAAGGATCCTTCGCTGGCCAGCCGGTCGGGGTTGTCTCCGGGGGTGATCAGCAGCGCGGCGGTCGTGTCCGGGTCAAGACCAGGACGCGCCAGAAGAACTGGGGCATAGCGGGTGAGCACGGCCGTCAGCCGCCAGTCGGTCTTGCCCCGACGCCGGCGAGCAGCACGGTCAGGCCGGTTGACCTCCAGCATGGTGACACCTGCGGTGTGCAGGTGACGGGCCAGAGCCACACCATAGGAACCGTTGCCCTCGACCCACGCCCGCCGCGGGACCGAGAACGATCTCCTGGCTGGTCGCCTCGATCTGGTCTGATCCTGCAGGCGGATGGATGCTGGACATAGCCGTTCGTCTCCTGCTCGGTCCGGGACCGGACGGCCGTCGCCGGACCGCCACGGCGGTCAAAGCTGTGAGGATGCCTTGTGCGGCAAGGCCCTTATCGGGACACGCCCGCCGGCTCGGTCACCGGTGACGCTCCCCGAACGGCAGCCGACAGGCCGACGCAAGGGCATCACGCCAGTTGAATCCGGTCAGGTTCTCCCGGCGCAGGATCGCGCCCTTCGCGCCCGGCGACGTCGCCGCCTCGTACTCGGCCAGGATCCGCAACTTGTACGCCGCCGAGAACGACCGCCGGCGCGCCTTCGGTTCGACCTCCGGATCCGGCCGTGACCCGCCGCTCTCGCGATCTCCCACACGGCCATCATCGACCAGGCCCCACCCAGTCCGTCACCGCCACCACCACGATCTTCGTCTTCCAACCTCGCCCTAGTCACAAGATGATAGACATCCCCCGGCTCAGATCATGCTGACAGGTAGGGCTGCGGACCTATGCCACGACCGCATACAACAGACCCGCTCAGCCTTCCGATCTGTACTTTTTTTCAGTCTGTCCGCTGTACTTTCTGCTTTGAACTGGTTGAGACCATCGCCGTCGCCGGCGTAACAGTGGTCTGATTCGGGCGAACATTTCAGGCGCGGCTTCGCCGGCCCGGTAGAAACTTTGTGTGGCACCATTCTGAATCCCCGATCGGCATAGGTGAAGGCGTTACTCTCGGCCCTGCCAGGCAGAAGAAAAAATTGGCGGTGGAGATGCCAGAAGTGCGACCATGTAAGCATGATTCGATGACGGATCGGGACTGCTCTAATCGATCTCAGGAATGGCGGGTGTGGATGCCGCGCAGGCGACATTACGCTCATATGTCCCGGTATGTCCCGGGACGGCGAGCGTCGCGGGGGCTAGTCGTCGCGGTCGCAGCCATCCTGGCTCTTGCGTTGGTGCAGATGGGTACCGCTGCCGCGCAGATCACGACGACTGTAATCGAGGACACCAACGTCGGCACCGGCCTCGGGCCGGTCAATTATGTCGGTAATTGGTCGACGTGCACGGGTTGCCCACCCATTACCGAGGACAGCAGCTACCATTTCTCCTATGACCGTGGCGCGGTAGCCTCGATCCGGTTTAGTGGCACTGAGGTCGCGATCTACGGCGTCGGTCACCCGAACGGCGGCATAGCCACGATCAGTATCGACGGCGGGCCACCTACCACCGTGGATACGTATGCTCCGGTCCAGAGTTCGTTGCTGCTCTATCGAGCCGCCCCGCTCGACGTCCAGCTTCATACGGCCACGATTGTCAACACCGGACGGCACGGCACCTCATCTCCCAGCACTCTGGTCGCCTTTGACCGGATGGTGGTAGGCACGGACGCCGGCGATACGCCACCCCTCGGATTCCGGTCGGGGCTGCCCTGGCTGTCCGGCATCTGGGCTAACGCGCTCATGGTCCCCTCGGTTACAGACGCCTTCTGCGACACCCGCGGGACACCCTGCGACCTGGCCCATACCTACGTGGCTCGAAACAGCTGGGCGAACATCGTCGAACCGTCCTTCGCACAGCTGAACTACGCAGGATGGCCCGGGCGGCTCGTGATCTCCGTACCACCGTTCCCGGAGGGCCAGGGCAACAGCCTGGCGGCCTGTGCCACCGGCGCCTACGACTCGTACTGGCGCACGTTCGGTAATACCCTTAACACCACCGGGCGGCAAAACTCCATTATCCGTCTCGCCTGGGAAGCTAACGGCAACTGGTACGAATGGTCCGCAACCAATCCCACGGCGTACATCAACTGCTGGCGTCACATCGCCGACGCGATCAACTCGACGGCAACCCCGGACCCGCTGCTCTCCTGGACACTCAACGCCCACTATTCGCAGAACCCGCCGAGCCACAACCCGCTGGACATTTACCCCGGTGACCAGTGGGTAGATATAATCGGTATCGACGACTACGACCATTACCCCCCATCGCGCACGTTCGCCGACTTCACCGCGCAGGCCAACGCCCAGGGTGGTATCACCTGGCTGTACAACTTCGCCCGTAGCCATGGCAAGTTGTTCGGCGTCGGAGAATGGGGGGTTGCCCCAGGATCCGGGGCGAACGGCGGGGGAGACAACGCCAACTTCATCAGCTGGATGTACGACTGGTTCCGGGCCAGGGCAGGCCAAGGGACATTCTATTATGAGATGTACTTCAACGTCTGTACTCCGGGTAACGTCGGCTCCAACCTGTACGGACCGCTCAGTCCCACCTGCATCCACCGCAACCAGGCAGCCGCCGCGCGATACACAGCGCTGTGGTGAGCGGCGGATGCCCTCGCCGAGGGTGACATCCAGCTGCTCGGGATGATCGGACGGCCGTGAGGGGACTGACGTCCCGCGAAGCCCGGACGTCTGCGAGCACTCCCCAGCTGGAGGGAGTGGCCGGCTGCGCTCCCGGCACGTTCAGTTACCAACGCCTCCGCAGGCCCCACCACGTGGGGGCCTGCGGAGGTTTACACGCCGCAGGTCACCTGCTGGTCTGCCTCAACGGCGACGGCTACACCGTCGCGCAGCCCTACCATCCGCGCCCTGCGATCCGCGTCCCGAGGATCTCCAAAGCACGGAACGCACCGGTTCGTCAGGTCGAGTCCGTCCTGCCCGGGGCCGTGCAGGCTATCGTGACCGCCAAGCGTCAAACTCTTGACGCCCGCCACGCGGATACCGGCAGCCCCTGCCAGAGGCGGGCCGCGCGCGGGACGTTGTGGGGCTCCAAAATCCGGGTTGGGGCTGTGAGCTGCTCTTTTACAGCTGAGATGATCAGCGGTGGGCGTCGTCAGGCGGCGTTGCGGTATTCGTTGATCAGCCCGCCGAGGATGCGTGTGCGACGGGCGGTGGAATTCGGCGTCGGGGTGACCGCGGGTGGTGGGTCGGGTGGGTGCTGGCTGAGGGAGCGGTGAGGCCGGTGGGTGTTGAAATGCTCGGCGTAGCTGGTGAGGACGGTGGTCAGGTGCCGTTCGGAGACGATCAGCAGCCTGTCGGTGCATTCCCGGCGGGCGGTGCCGACCCAGCGTTCCGCGATCGCGTTCGCTTGGGGTGACTGTGGCGGTGTGCGCACCACGTCGATACCGGCCCCGGCGAAGACAGCATCGAAGGAAATCGTGAATTTCGTGTCGCGGTCACGGATGAGGAACCGGAACCGGTGGCCACGTTCCTCGAGGTCCATCAGCAGGTTCCGTGCCCGTGTGTGAACACGAACGTGAAGGAGGAGCTCCGATTTAGACGGAGACTGTTCTGG
>NZ_JALKFY010000672.1:0-10666 GCF_023242985.1 Frankia sp. Mgl5
CATGACGGATCGTGACATAGAGTGCCACGTCAGCTACCACCGGATGTGCGGCAGAGCCGCTAACTTTACAGACCCAGAAGTGTTGGCCAGCCGGCGGACGGCCGGACGCCAGTGGCCGAGTTCCGGTACCGCGGCGTCGGCTCGCTTGGCATTGTCGTCCCACCGGCGCAACGCGAGGGCGAGGTCGGCATGTGGCAGGCGGAGGAAGTCATCGACTTCTTTGCCGGTCAGCGGGCCTCCTTGGATGTGTAGGCTTCGGGTGGAGGCCGCTGACAGGCCGTTGGCGTAGGTTGGGTCGGTGGCCACGAGATAGCGCTTGGCTTTGACGTGCAGCGCGACCGGAGTGCCGATATCGGGGCCGAACCAGCGGGTCAGGTAGCGTGCTCCGACGATTTCGTGATGGAGGTCTTCGTCGAGGAAGTCGTGGTGCGCGTCGTGTTCGTCGAGGAAGAGGTGGCCGATGTCGTGTAGCAGCGCGGCGACCTGGGCAGTCTGGTCGTAGCCGTCGGTTTCGGCGAGGGTGGCGGTTTGCCGGGCATGTTCGAGTTGGGTGACGGTTTCGTCGTATTGACTTTGGCCGGCGACGGTGAGGTAGGCGAATAGTTCGTCGCAGAACTCGTCTGCGTCGGTGAAGGTGCCGCGGAGGAGTCGGTCGGTGTTCATGCAGATTCGTGGGTTTTCTGGGCGCTGATGTGGCTGTCGCCAGTGAAGTGGCCGATGAGGCTGATTCGGCCGGTGCCGGCGGTGAGGCGGTGTTGCTTTTCCTGGTAGTAGCGGTGGCGGTGGTCGCCGTCGGAGGCTGCGTTGTAGGTGAGGTAGATGGCCCGGCGACGGTGCGGTGAGGTGTTGGCTCCGGAGCGGTGAGGGACGTACCAGTCGAACCAGAGCAGTGACCCGGCGCGGGCTGGGACGGGTTTCCAGGTGAGGGTCTCGGCGAGGTGGGTGGGGATGCAGCCGGCGTCGTCGGTGGGTAGCGGGTTGTGGTGCATGCCTTCGACGATGTCCAGGCAGCCGTTGTCGGCGGTGGAATCGTCGATGGCGATCATGCAGGTGATGGTGGAGCGGACGAAGGGGTAAGCGGGGGCGTCCTGGTGTGGGGCGAACCCGGCGCCGCCGGGTTGCTTGTAGTTGATCTTTTCTTTGTAGAGGACGGCGGGTCCGCCGAGCAACGTGCTGGCAATGTCGAGCAGTGCGCCCTGGGTGAGCAGGGTGCGCATGCCGTCGTGGAAGGGCACGATGTTCTCGGTGCGGCACCGCACCGAGAGCCCGTCTCTGGTGGTCTCGTCGTACTGGAGCAGATTGTCCTCGCTGCCTGGCAGAGCCTCGATCTCATCGACCCAGTGTTGCACCTCCCGCAGGCGCTCCGGGTCAAGGAAGCCTTCCATGAGAAGAGCGCCGGTGGCCTGCCAGGTGGCGAGGTCGAGGGTGTCGGTCAGCAACGTGAGCCTCCGCAAAGCCGGTCGACCAGAACATCGATGTAACTATGGTAGCAGTAGCGCTTGTTGCGACGTAACTCCGTTACAGTGATCGGGTCAGGATATGAGAGGTTTGCCGAGAGGGAGTCCGCGGCCACCGGTCTCGCTCCACATAAGGTCGACGTACAGGTAGACGGCGACGGCGACGAAGGCGAAGATCACGTATCCGCCGAGATGGACCAGGGCGGTGTTGGCTTCCAGGGTGCCGACGAGCAGCAGGACGAGGGCGACGTCGACTAGGCCAAGGAGCAGGGTGAAGCTCCAAGGCAGCCGTATGGTGACCAGCGTGAGCATGGCGATGGTGACCAGCCAGCAGATCAGCCAGACGGCTTGCGTGTGCACGATTTGGTCGGGGGGGATGCCGTACCAGTTGTGGGTGAGCCCGAGGGCGAGTGCGGCGTAGCTGGCGTAGAAGCCGAAGAAGACGGCGAACAGGCTGGCCGAGGCGTTCTGCCCGAGCGCGGCGGCCCAGACGGTAGCCAGCAGCAGCCCGACCGAGGTTGCGGCGAGGATGGTCGGGATGCCGGCGGCGGCGGCCGCAGCGGGCACGTAGCCGGAGTCGACCAGGCCGAGTCCGAGCGCGCCGGCGATGGTGATCGGGATGCCGACGATGCCGGGGTTTCCCCGCAGCGGGTTGGTGGTCGGCGGGTCGGGCGGGGTTTCGGAGTTGGTCAGTAGCGGTATATGCGTGGCCGCGGGTGCGGGCGGAGCGTCAACGGTCATGGAGATCGCCTTTCCGTTCAGAGGATGACTGGGCGCGCGTGGGCTCACCCGAGGGCGGGTTGCGGTGTGCTGGTGGGTCTGGTCAGTTCGCGGCGGCGAGCAGGTCGGCGTGGTGGCGTTTCGCGACGTCGGCATGGGCACGCAGCCGCACCTTGAGGATGTTCTCGCCGTAGGTGGCGAGAATGGGGTTGTCCGGGTCGGCGCTGTGTCCGCCTGGCGCCTGGGCGGCGAGTTCGGCGGGCAGGTCGACGGGAGTGAGGGTGGCGTCCAGGCGCGGGTTGAAGAAGTAGATGACCGAGAATCGCTGCATGCCAGCGGGTGGGCTGATGACGCGGTGGACGGTGGCCTTGAGGTAGCCGTGAGTGGCGAGCTGCAGCATTTCGCCGAGATTGACGACCAGGGCGCCGGGCAGGTGCGGGACGTCGAGGTAGCGTCCGTCGCGCTCCACCTGCAGTCCACCGACGGTGTCTTGCAGGACGAAGGTGAGCAGCCCGAAGTCGCGGTGGGTGCCAACGCCTTGATGGTCGTCGTCAGGTCCGGACGGGGGGTAGTGGATGGCTTTGATGGTGGCCTCGGGGTCTGGGTCGACCCAGCTGTCGAACCGGTCGTCAGGTTGACCGAGGCTGGTCGCGAGGGCGCGCAGCAGGCGGTGCCCGACGGTGTCCATCTGCTCGTGCCAGGTGAACATCGTGGCGCGGAACTGCGGTATTGCGGCCGGCCACTGGTTCGGACCGAGCAGTCGCCGCCATGGCGGATCGGCAGCGGTCAGTGCCGGGGCGGGACGTTCCGGGCCGAGGTCGATCTCCTCGCGCCGGTCGGCCCGACCGTTCGTGAGTTCACCGCCCAGTGGGGTGTAGCCACGGAAGTGTGGCGACCGGGTCATCGCGATCGCCATCCGATCGGCTTCGGGCAGAGCGAAGAACGCTCGGGTGACCTCCTCGACCTCTCGGAACAGGGTGTCGCCGATACCGTGCCCCACCAGGTAGAAGAAGCCCACGTCATGGCAGGTCTCGCGCAGTTGCTCGACGAACCGGCTGCGCGCCGTAGGGTCAGTGCCGCGGTCGAACTCGCGCAGGTCGAGCACCGGCAGCGCCGCGTCGTGGTCGGTCGTGCTGTGGGTCATGACCACAGCCGATCGCTGGCCAGTCGAGCGCCGGCGGTGAGGGATTCGAGTTTCGCCCAGGCCAGGTTCGGGTCGACGGCGAGGAAGGTGGCGAAGGATGCGAAGCCGCAGTCGGTTCCGGGGATCACGCGCTCGCGGCCGACGATGTCGGCGAAGCGGGTGATGCGCTGGGCGATGAGTTCGGGGTGTTCGATGTAGACGCTGGAGGTGTCGATGACACCCGGGACGAGGACTTTCTGCTCGGGGATCTTCGCGTCGGCCAGCACCTGCCATTCATGCGCGTGGCGGTGGTTGGCGGCCTCGAATACCAGCCCGTCGGCCTTGAGCTGAAGGATCGCGTCCAGGATGACGTCCAGGCCGACGTCCCTGTGGTGCGGGCCCTGGTAGTTGCCCCAGCACAGGTGCACCCGCACCCTCGCCGGGTCGATGTTGCGCAGCGCGTGGTTGATCGCCTCAACGTGCACGCGAAGCCGGGCCAGGAACTCCTGCTCGGACAGGTGCGCGTACTGGATGTGCCGACCCATGGCCAGATCCGGGGCGTCGATCTGCAGGACCAGCCCGGCGGCGGTGATCGCCTCGTACTCGACCCTCATCGCTTCGGTCAACGCGAACAGGTACTCATCCAGGCTGTCGTAGAACTGGTTCGGCAGGTAGAGCGCGATCACTCCAGGTGAAGCGGCGTTCATGAACCGCTCGGCTGGCTGATCCGATCCTGCCGAGACCGAGTCGACGGCGGCCGCGAAGTTGGCCAGGTCGGTATCGAGCAGGTCGGTGCCGGTGTAGCTGATCGGGCCGGTGCAGGTGGGTGTCGCGGTCTCCAAGCCGGCCAGGGAACGTTCGGCCATGCCGGGGAAGTCGTCCAGGTCTGCGATCGACAGGCCGCCGCCGTCGGGGACGGCGACGTTCGGGTCGAAACCGGTGAGGCGTTCCTTGACGTAGGTGGCGTAGCCGATTTTGCTCATTTCGCCGTCGCTGATCACGTCCAGCCCGACCTGGGCCTGATGGTCGACGACCACGCTGACCGCGTCCGCGATCCGCTGGGGCAGGTGCTCGGCGTCCGCGGCCGAGAGCGTCTCCTGTTCGCGGGCCCGGATCAGCTCGGCCAGCGTGGCCGGTCGGGGCAGGCTGCCGGTGTGCGTGGTCAGGATGCGGTCGCTGCTGAGTTTCATGACGGTTCCTCCATCGAGTGGACTGAGCGGTGCGGGCGGTTCCCGGTGTGCTGCTGGATGGCGTTTCGACTACTGGTCGTCAGGAGCGGGTGACGGGCGCGGGACGAGAGGTCTCGGTGGCAGACAGCAGTTCCGGGATCTGGATCAGATCGGTGATCAGGTGCTGGGCGCCGGCCTCACGCAATGCCTGGGCCGGCCGGTAGCCACCCGTAATGCCGATGACGAGCGCGCCGGTCCGCCGAGCGGAGCTCATGTCGTGCTCGGGGTCGCCGACATAGGCAACCCGTGGCGAGGATCGATGGGCGGATCGATGGGCCGTGAACCAGCGCAACGCCACCGCCTTATCAGCAATGCCACCGACGACCACGTTGAACAGGTCCCCCGTGCCAGTGGCGTGCAGGTCGGGGGTAACCGCCTCCGTGGCAGCGGCGCTGATGACACCGGACGCGGCGCCGTAGTGGGCCAGGACGGTGAGCATGTCGAGGGCGCCTGTGCGCAGCGTCACCGGTAGTCCGGTGATCAGCGCGTTCCATTGCGCCTCGGCCGCTGCGCATACCCGGTGCGGCACGCCGAGGTCGGCGAACAGGGCCGACAGCGGAAGCCGGAACCGGTCACGGAACTGCGTCAGCGGGATCGTCGGCATGCCGCGGCTCTCCAGCACCGCACACGCTGCGAGGTGAGACCGGGGCAGGTCGTCGACGAGGGTGCCGTTCCAGTCGAACAGCACCGTCCACCCGGTCAGCACCGTCGACGCCGCCCCCGTGGCTGCGGTGGCGGTGTGAGGCCGGGTGGGGTTCATGGCGGTGACGCTGACAGGCCCGGGGAAATTTTATCTGAACACCACCTTACCTGTGTAAGTAACTTTCATCCGTCACGGTCGGGCTCTCTGTAAATGATCTTTTGTTGGCGGCTAGAGTTCTGGCATGCAGATCACCGGCGCCGTACTCACCATCCACGGCGACACGCTCGCAGGGATCGCGGTCAGCGACGGGCGGACCTGGACGTTCACTCGCGACGACGGCTCATTCAGCCTCCACACCGTGCCGGGGCGCCCAGTCTGGGTCCGGCGCCCCAACGGCTGGACGGGCCGCTGGTGGCAGCACCCAACAGCGGAGGAGCCGGTGCTGTTTCAGCTTCACCCAAGCCGCGCCGATGGCGATCCACAACCAGCCTCGGCATCCTCAAACGAGCTGCGATTCGCGCACCTCACGGACACGCATGTCAGCGCGATCGACGGCGACCCGTCCCAGGCGGTCGAACTCGCCGCCCGCTACGGCGACCACACCGACACCACCAGCGGCCTGCACCACGCGCTGCAGGCCGCAGCCGATCACGGCGCGGCTTTCGCCGTGATCACCGGCGACCTCACCGACCACGGCACACCCGAAGAGTTCGGGCGCGTGCTCAACTCCCTCGCCGCCGCGCCGTTACCAGTGGAGATCGTGCCGGGTAACCACGACCACTACGGCCACCGCCACCAACCCCACCCCAGCGACACCCCCCACGGTGGCGGGTTTCTCGGCGCGGCCACCCTCACCCGCTACGAGCAGGCCATGGGCCCACGCTGGTGGTCAGCCGACCTGGCCGGCGTGCACCTACTCGCCCTGGACTGGTTCAGCGCCTGGTGCGGCATCGACGACACCGACCAGCAACGCTTCGTAATCGCCGATCTCGCCACCCGCACCCCCGGGCTGCCGGTCGTCGTGCTCACCCACGACCAGCCCGACCACGACACACTCGCACTGATCCGCTATAATGCCGCACCCGGCAGCCTGCTCGCCATCCTGTCCGGACATTGGCACGCCGACGCGCGGCGCACCGTCGGCGGCTGCCACCTGCTCAGCACGCCCGCAGCCAGCTTTGGCGGACTGGACTGGTCACCACCGCAACTCCGCCTCATCACCCTCACCACCGGCTCGGAAACTATGGATCTACGGCACGACACAATCCCGGCGCTACCGAAACCGCCACGGTCACCGACCACGCCTCGCGCCGACACCCTTACCACGCCCCGCACCACCAGCCACCCGATCGGCGCCCATCAACACCTGGGCACCCTCGAGACCCTCGCCGACACCGTCATCGCACCGAGCGCCGACATTAACGGCGCAGGACACCTGACCCGCCTACTCACCTCCAATACCGGCAGTAACAACGACCGAGTCGACGTGCTGTGGACGGTGCGCGTCGCAGACGAACCCATCACCGGCGTTCTCACCGGCCACGACCAGGTCCTAGCGTGCAGCCACGCCGGCACTCTCACCGCGATCGACCCAGCCACCGGCGCAACCCACTGGACCCGACACCTCCCACACCGGCAGCAACGCCGGCTGCTAGCCACACCCATCCTCACCGTGACGGGGCGGCTGATCGTCGGTGACGTCGGCGGCGTCGCCTGCCTAGACCCCGACACCGGGGATGTCGCCTGGCACCGTGACCAGCTCGGCCAGGTCGACACCCTGCTCACATACGGAACCGGTCTGGCCACCGACCGCTTGGCCGTGCTGCCCCTCGGCGGCCCCACCCAAGGCCTGACCGCCCTGGACCTGCGCGACGGCACCATCGCCTGGACCGACCCGCCCGGCACACCGCCGCCATCCAGCTCGCTGGTCGCCATCGACGGGACCGATGCGCTGCTACTCCGCACCGCCGGACCCACCCTCGAGCGGCTGGACCTGTCCACCGGCCAGACCCGCTGGCGCACCACCCTGACCGGCCGCTTCTCCACGGCCGCTCCCCTGGTCACCGACGAGGCAATCGTGCTCGTCACCGGCGACGGCATCGCCCACCGGCTCGACCCGGATCACGGCGACATCCTCGACCGCCAGCACCTGCACGGGCTGCGCCCCACCTACGGCCCCTACCGGTCCACCGGTACCGGCGCGCCCACCACTCCCGTCCATACCCCGCTCGGACCAGTGATCGTGCTACTCGATGGCAGTATCTGGCAACTGGACTGCCCCGATGGTCCGCGCCTCGTCGGCGACGTCGCGGCGCCCGTCACCACCCAGCCCATCTTGCTCGGATTGAACACCCTCGTCGTGCTCAGTACCGACGCGGTTGTTCACCTCCTCGACATCAACGCCCCTTCAGCCCCCTCCACGCGCGCCGGTCTGGCATCGTGGCAGGCATCATGACCAGCTCCACCTACAACCGGCGCCCCGACGCCGGCCAGCCCGCCGCCGCAGACAACGTCGCCGACGGCGGCACCATCACGGCGCAGCTCCGCGCCCGGATGCCCACCCTGACCCCCAGCGGTCAACGGATCGGCCAGGTCGTCCTCGCCGAACCCCGCGACATCATCCACATGACCGTCACCGACCTCGCCGAACGCACCGAGACCTCGGTCGCCACCATCGTCCGGTTCTGCCAGGACATCAGCCTCAAAGGCTTCGCCGACCTCAAAATCCGTCTCGCCGCCGAATCCATCCCCGCCGAACGCGGCCTGCATGAAGACGTCGCCGCGACCGACGAGCCCGCAACCGTCCTGGACAAGATCCTGCACAGCACCGCCCAAGCAATTACCGAAGCCTCTGGCACCGTCGACCACGACAGTTTCGCCCACGCTGTCCTAACCCTCACCCGCGCCGAGCGGCTACTCGTCGTCGGCGTCGGCACGTCCTCCCCCCTCGCGCAGGACGCCGCGTACCGCTTCCGCACCGCCGGAATCACCGCGGAAGCACCCCTCGACCCACACGTCCAGCACGTCACCGCACGCCTGCTCCACCCCGGAACTGCCTGCCTCGCCATCAGCCACACCGGGCAGACCCAAGAAACCCTCGCCAGCGCCGCTGCCGCCAAACAAGCCGGCGCCGACACCATCGCCCTCACCAGCTTCTACCGATCGCCACTCACCAAAATCGTCGAAACCTGCCTCGTCGCCGGAAGCCGAGAAACAAATTTCCGCATCGAAGCCATGAGTAGCCGCATCATCCACTCCACCGTCCTCGACGCCCTCTACGTCGCCGTCTGCCTCGCCAACCCAGAACGAGCGCAAACCACCCAGCAACTCACCGCCGAAGTCCTCGCCGAGCACCGCATCTAGCGCAGCGAGACTTTCCATCTTGATTCCTAACGGCCATCCGTCTCCAACACGAAGACGGCCTGTCGCAACGCCACCTCTACCGCGACGTGGACCATCGTCGATGGTATCGGAACCTGAAGAATTCGTTTCATAGGTTTCGAAACGAACAGATGATCGCTTTCTGTCTGTATACGGCATAACGGCATCTCGAACAGGCCGAGGGCGCTCCCTAGGATAGACTGAAAGCGAGCCTATCCGATCTTTCTGTGAAAGAAGTGGTTTCGATGGCGGGTCGATCCGCACCGTCGCAGTCGGACGGCCGTGCATCGAGGTCCCGCGCACGAGAGCTTTTCCTCACCGGCGAGGACTGCGACCTTCGCGGGGTGCGGGACCCGATCCGGCAGTCCTGGCAGCGGTCGCGGGACCTGACGGTGGCCCCCGATCGCCCGGAGCCGTCTTTTTCGAGCCTGGACCTCGACGCACCCTTCATACAGGCGGCCGAACCGATCATCCGGGAGCTGGGCGACCGACTGGAAGGCCAGAAGATCAGCGTGATCCTGACCGACGTGGACGGGTTGATCCTCATTCGGCGAACCGGCGACGCAGCCTTCGAACGGCGGCTCGACCGGGTAGCGGTGACGCCCGGCTTCAGCCTCGCGGAACGCTTCGTTGGCACGAACGGCGTTGGAACCGCCCTGGCGGGAGACACCCCGATTGGCGTCTTCGGCACCGAGCACTACGCCGAGCCCTACAGCGACCTCGCCTGCGTCGGAGTTCCGCTGCATGACCCGGTGACCGGGGAGATCCTCGGCCTGCTCGACGTGACCTGCCCGAACCGGCATGCCGGACCCCTGCTCTCGGCGATGGCGAGCATGGCCGCCGGCGAGATCCGCCAAGCCGTGCTCGCTTCTACGAGCAGAGCGGACCGGGACCTGATCTCGCTGCGCACCTCGGACCCCGCGAAACTGCGGATGCTGGTGGCCAGCGAACGCCGCCAGCGCGAGCTGGCCGAAACCATTCAGAACATCACCGCCGCGGCGGCATCCACCCTCAACGCCCGCAAGATTCTGCGCAGGGTCATGAGCGCTGCCGCCCACATGCTCGCGTTCGACACGGTCTGGGCGCTGGCCCGCGAACCGAGCGGAACGCTGCGGGTCGTCGCCGTTCACGGCGACGTGGACTCCCGCGCCCTGGGCCAGACGATCAGGCCGCGCCCCGGCTCGCCGATATTGGATGCCTACACCGGCCGAGGACTCGCGGACCCCGGCCGTGGCCCGCCCGGGCCCCTCCCTGGCCAACGCCATCCTATTGGCAGCTGGTTGGCCGTCCCGGCGGCCTTCCGCCCGCATCCGACCGTCCTGATCCTGATTACCTGCCGGGCGGCCGGCTGCTACGGACCCGACCAGCTCGCAATCGCTCGTGCCGTGCTCGGCCACGCTGCGGTTGCCTGCGAGAACGCCTGCCGATACGAGGAGGCTCAGCGCCTTGCCCGGATGGACCCTCTGACCGGGCTGGCCAACCGCCGTCACCTCCTCGACCGGGCCGAGGCGATGACGAGGCGACACCTGCGTAGTGGCCGGCCGATGGCCGTTCTGATGGCCGACATCGACCACTTCAAACGCGTCAACGACCTGCACGGACACGCCACCGGTGACACGGTGCTCACCGAGGTCGCCCAGCGATTCCGCGCCACGCTGCGCGCGCGGGACCTCATCGGCCGGATCGGCGGCGAGGAGTTCGCTGCCGTCCTCGACGCACCCGCCGAAACCGCCTGCGCATTCGCCGAACGGCTCCGCGAGACTGTCAGCGTGACCCCGATCCCCACCTCTGTCGGCCCACTGTCGGTCACTGTCAGCGTCGGCCTCGCCACTCTCAATCCCGCCGACACCGGACTCGACTCCCTGCTCGCCGCCGCCGACACGGCTCTCTACCACGCCAAGAACACCGGCCGTAACCGAGCCGTCGTCGCCGACGCCCTGCTTGACGGCGACCGGTGGCGGAACTGACCCGAAAAATAACGTGAGGTGGCAGCGTGTCCCGGGGTCAGGCGGCCTCGGGGAGGGGGTCGAAGCGGAGGGTCTGTAAAGTTAGCGGCTCTGCCGCACATCCGGTGGTAGCTGACGTGGCACTCTATGTCACGATCCGTCATGGT
>NZ_JALKFY010000673.1:0-10612 GCF_023242985.1 Frankia sp. Mgl5
CCTCTCGTCAGGAAGCCATCGGTTGGTGTGGTAACCCCGATTCTCCCTGCACGGCAGGCACCCGCTCACGTTCCAGCCATCTACAAACCCTCAACATCACCAGCTACTGGCGGATTTAGGTCAGACCCGGGAGCAGCCGGTGACCGGAACGACTACCGCCGCAACTATCCGGCCCCCAGGAGGTGGCTCCACTACCCGATTGTCGGGCATTGGCCACCCGGAAGGGTGGTGCGGCCCACCCATGCCCACTGTCAGGCTTGTGACCCAGCTCATCCGCCGTGACGGTTGTGATCCGGCTCCTTCAACAGGCGAGCAGGGAGGCTTAGGTGGAAATAGACGACGAAGATTAATTTCACCTCGATGGCAAGATGCCGATCAGCACATTCGGGTGAGGATCTAATATGCCCTTCAAACGCCGAAGCCACCCAGCTTCAGCACTCACGTCCTGGCCTTCGCACAGCGACCAGATTCAGACCCAGCACAAGCGGTCGGCCACACCGATGGCCACTTTCGCCACGATACCTTCGACCACGGATGCGTCAGGCATGACGGCCGGCAGCTACCCCGTTCCTCAGGCGCTAAAAAAGATCGTCTTCGTGGCCAGAATGGGCCAGTTAATTTCGCTCTCACATCTGGTCCAGATCCTTGGATCATTCACCCCTCCCATCGACCCGGAGTCACGGGAATGGCGTGCCCTCGAAGCTGACCTCGACACCTACCACCACGCCATACAGACCCACATTGATCTCGAGATGGCCCGTGCCGCAGTCAATGTAACCGCCAACGCGGTCATGCGGAAAGTTCCCGATTTCGTAGACAGTTTTAACTATGCTACACGAACGCTTTGTTCATCGAATTCGTCCTCGAACTCGACAGGTATGAGGTAGCCGATCGCGGAGCGTCTACCGGTTGTAGTAGATCTCGACGTACTCGAAGACTTCTGTGTGGACGTGGACGAGGGTATCGAACGGATGGAGGTGTACTAACTCCTTCTTGAGCGTGGCCCAGAACGATTCCGCGGTGGCGCCGAAACGGATCCCGGTGCGGCCGACGGAGTTCCGGATGTTGTTGTCGCGACAGAAGGCGACGAACTGGCTGCGGCCCGCGTCGAGTACTACTGTACCGCTTCGGCATTGTACTCCTGGGTGAACTTCCGGCGAGTTGATCCCGTCACGATCCTTCCCTATGCACAGTGAACCTCACGTTCGCTGTCCCCGGAAGCGGGATCGCTCCATGACGCGTTCTAAGCGGAGGCCGCGCTCGACCTCGCCGCAGAGCTCTACCTACCCGACACCGCCGATAACCGACGAACAAAAGGCGATGCCCCCTAGCTAGCCTCGCATTCCGCACATCACCTGCGTTGACCTGCGGCGATCACCAATAGCGACGTCCATTGCAACGCTCTGACCAGCAGCGATGCGGCATGTGCTGAGAACGGGGCTATCGTGGCGGCGGGGCAGGAGGTTAACGCTGTGCTGGCCAAGCCGCATGAAGGGGCGAAACCGTCGACGACCTCGACCGCTCAGCCCGCTTCCGACCCTGCGTCCCCCACTTCGGCAACACGGTTGCTCGCCATCGAGTGTCTAGCCGGTCTGGATGCGCTGACCGACGATCTGGTTGGCGCCGTCCACGCAGGCGACCGGCCTTGGGCCGCAGCCTACGACGCGGTGTCGGTGGATGATCTGCGTTGGGGCTGCGGCGCCTACCTACGGCGAGTCCTCGAACGGGTTGCGGGCGAGGTCTCGGATCTACCAGACGACGAGGTGGCGGTGGGCATCGGCCGCGCCCGGGCTGAGCAGGGCGTCCCGCTGGAGGTGATGTTGCGGACCTTTCGGCTGGGCGGGCGCGTCGTGTGGGAGGGCTTGCTGCGTGAGGCCCGGCGCACCGGGGCAAGCTTGGAGGTCATTGGCCCAGCGGCGACGGTGCTGTGGAGCATCGTCGATGGCATGTCCTCGTCGCTGTCCACGGCGTACCGGCAGATGCAGGGAGACCAGGTGCGCCGGGCCGGGCGACGGCGCCACGCGGTGTTCGAAGACCTCCTCGCCGGCCGTGCAGACGACGCGGCGTTCCTGCAGCGGGCAGCTGGCGAGCTCAACCTGCCCATCGGCGGGCGGTACCTGGTCGTGGTTGCCGCCCTGTCCGGTCAGCGGTCACCTGCCGGGCGCGCGCAGATGGTGCTGGACGCTCACCGCATCCGGTCGATCTGGCATGAACGGGCCGACACGGTCGTCGGGGTCGTCCCGCTGCCCGAGACGTCGTCCTTCTCGAGTCTGCCGTCCGATGCGGGCGCAGCGCTTGGCGGGCGTGCGGGCGCCGCACACGTCGATGGTGGCCTGGCCGCCGTTGCCCTGGGCCACAGGCTCGCCACCTTGGCGCTGAGCACAGTGCCCATTAACGCGTCGGGCATTGCGAGCATCGACGAACGTGTTCCGGAATCACTTCTCGTCCGCTCCCCAGAGTTGTGCCGCCGGCTCGTTGACACCCGGCTCGGCCCGGTGCTCGCCCTCCCCGATAAGGAAGCCAAGCCCCTCCTGGACACCCTCACCGCCTGGCTCGAGGCCGACCGGTCAGCCTCGGTGGCCGCCGAACGGCTCATCTGTCACCGCAACACCGTGCTGAACCGGTTGCACCGGGTCGCTGTCCTCACCGGACAGAGCCTCGACGGTCGGCGGACCTTCGTCGAGCTGTCGCTCGCGCTGAGCGCCCTGGAGCTTTCCGAGCCGCCCGCTTCCTGACGCTCCTCCGCTGGCGGGACGCCGCGATCCGGAGCGGGCGGGCGTGCGGGTCGGCGGATGGTGGGCGAGGCGGCGCTTGGGCGTGGCGCACAACAGCCGACCGCCAGCTCTGGGCAGCTCGGCATAGCCGCGGCGATCTGGATGAAGAATACTTCGACCTGACTGCGGGCGGTGTGTCTTCCCCTGCGGTGACCATCGTCGAAGGGTTCACCGGCATGCCGGATTTCGATCTGCTCGTCCTCGGTGGCGGACCCGGTGGGTACGTCACCGCGATCAGGGCCGCCCAGCACGGCCTCTCCGTGGGGTTGGTGGAGAAGGAACGCCCCGGTGGCGTGTGTCTGAACTGGGGCTGCATCCCCACCAAGGCGATGCTGCGCTCGGCTGAGGTGTTCGACGTGGTCCGCCGGGCAAGCGAGTTCGGGGTGCGCACGGGCGAGCCGACCGTCGACTACGACGCCGTCCGGCGCCGTAAGGACGACATCGTCAAGGGACTGACCGACGGCGTGGCGGGACTCCTGCGCGCTAACAGCGTCACCACGATCGCCGGCCATGCCCGCATGACGGGTCCGACCTCGGTCGAGATCCTCGAGGTCGGCGACGCACCGCTCGGGCCCGGGGGCCCCCTGTACGCCGCACCCCCCACGGGCACGACGGCCACCCGATCTGTCAGTGCCCGCGATGTCGTCATCGCCACAGGCTCGCGGCCCGCCGAGCTCCCGGTGCCCGGCGCGGACCTGCCGGGTGTGATCACGTCCGACGGTGCGTTCGGTCTGACCGAGGTGCCCGAGCGCGTCGTAATCGTCGGCGGCAGTGCTGTGGGAGCCGAATGGGCCACCCTCTTCGCCGAGTTCGGAGCCGCCGTCACCGTGGTCGAGATGCAACCGACCCTGGTCCCGGCCGAGGACGCGGCGATTGGCGCCGCCCTGGCCCGTTCCTTTCGCTCGCGTGGGATCGGTGTGCTCACCAGTTCGACCGTCTCCGCCATTGAGGCGGCCGGACCGCTGCGCGTGGTCGTGGACGGCCCGGAGCCCAGGTCGATCGAGGCGGATGTCGTCCTGGTGGGAGCGGGTCGCGTCCCCAACACCCGGGACCTCGGGCTCGACGCGGCCGGGGTCACCACCGACCGGCGGGGTTTCGTGACGGTCGACGACCGGATGCGGACCGATGTCGAGCACGTGTTCGCGATCGGCGACGTCACGGGTCGGGTCATGCTGGCCCACGTCGCCTCGCACCAGGGCCTCGTCGCGGCGGACGTGGTCGCCGGGCACGACCGCCGCATGGACTACCGCGTGGTCCCCGCCGCGACCTTCACGCACCCCGAGATCGCGAGCGTCGGGCTGACCGAGGCGGCCGCCCGGAAGGCAGGCACGGACGTCACCGTCGCCACCTTCCCCTTCGCAGGCCTGGGTCGCTCTCGTACGTTCGGCCGTACCGAGGGCTTCATGAAGATCGTCGCCGGTACGGCTCACGGCGAGATCCTGGGCGTCCACGTAATCGGTCCGTCTGCTAGCGACCTGATCACGGAGGGCGCGCTAGCCCTGACGCTCGAGGCGACGCTCGATGAGCTCGCGGAGACCGTCCACGCCCACCCCACGCTCGGCGAGATCGGCATGGAGGCCGCGCTCGTCGCGCTTGGCCTGCCCGTGCACGCGACCCCGCCACGAACCCGCTGACCCGGAGGGGACCTCATGGCCACCCGTACCGCCCGCCGCCGGAACGAACCGACGACGGCCGACCACGCACCGATCACCTCCGAGGACCCGGATACGCTGCGTCAACATCTGCGCCAGATGGCACTGATCCGCCGCTTCGAGGAGCGCGCGGCGCAGGGCTACACCCAGGCCAGGATCGGCGGGTACTGCCACCTCAACCTGGGCGAGGAGGCGACCGTGGTCGGGGCGATGGCCGCACTACGCCCCACTGACTACCTCTTCACGAACTACCGCGAGCACGGCTATGCGATCGCGAAGGGCATCGACCCGGGCCGGGTCATGGCCGAGTTGTACGGCCGCACGACCGGAACCTCGAAGGGCTGGGGCGGCTCGATGCACATGTTCGACACCGAGGCCCGCTTGCTGGGCGGATACGGGATCGTGGGCGGCCAACTACCGCTCGCCACCGGCGCTGCCCTGGCCGTCGCATACCGCGGGGACGATGAGGTCGTCCTCTGCCAGATGGGTGATGGGACCACGAACATCGGCGCCTTCCACGAGTCGCTCAATCTGGCCGTCCTATGGAACCTGCCGATCGTCTTCCTGGTGGTCAACAACGACCTCGGGATGGGTACGACGGTCGACCGGTCGTCGGCCGAGCCGGAGCTGTTCAAGCGGGCCTCGGCCTACCGGATGCACGGCGAACGCGTGGACGGCGTGGACGTGCTCGCCGTGCACGAGGCCACGGCGAGGCTGGTCGAGCGGGCCCGCACCGAGGGCCGCCCGGCACTGCTCGAGGCGGTGAGCAAGCGACTCAAGGGCCACTCCGTCGTCGACCCCGCCCGGTACCGCTCCGCGGACGACGTCGCGGCCGCCCGGGACGCCGACCCGCTGGTCCGCTTCCGCGCCGCTCTGGCCGCCGCGCGCGTCTTCGACGAGGCCGAGCTCGACACGGTCGTCGCCGAGGGACGGGCCGCCGCGGATGATGCGGTCGCCTTCGCCGCCACGAGCCCGCACCCGGACGTCTCGACGCTGTTCGACCACACCTACGCGACCCCGGTGGCCGGCGTGGCACGACGGCTCCCCGCCGACCCCGTCTTCTGACCCCACCCAGGCCGCACCCGTACCGCGAGGAGCACCCATGCCCGTCCTCTCCTACCGCGAGGCCCTGCGCAGCACGTTGCGCGAGGAGCTCATGCGGGACGACGACGTCTTCCTGATCGGCGAGGAGATCGGCGTCTTCGAGGGTTCGTACAAGATCACCGAAGGCCTGCTCGGCGAGTTCGGGGCTAAGCGGGTCCGGGACACCCCGATCTCGGAGGAGGGCTTCGTCGGGGCCGCGATCGGGGCGGCGATGCTGGGACTGCGCCCGGTCGTGGAGCTGATGACGATCAACTTCTCGCTCATCGCCATCGACCAGATCGTCAACCATGCGGCGAAGATTTACGGGATGTTCGGCGGGCAGACGAGCGTTCCGATGGTGATCCGCACGCCGGGCGGCGGCGGCCAGCAGCTCGGCGCCACGCACTCGCAGAACATCGAGCTTTACTACGCGTTCGTCCCGGGCCTGAAGGTCGTCGCCCCGAGCACCCCGGCCGACGCGAAGGCTCTGCTGCGAACCGCGATCCGCGACGACGATCCCGTGCTGTTCCTCGAGAACCTCGCGCTCTACAACGTCAAGGGCGAGGTGCCCGAGGATCTGCCGACAGCGGAGATCGGCCGAGCCGCGGTGACCCGACCGGGCACCGACATCACCCTCATCGGCTACTCCCGGATGGCGGCCGTCGCCCTCGAGGCCGCCGAGAAACTGGCAGCCGAGGGCGTGTCAGCCGAGGTCGTCGACCTGCGGTCGCTGCGCCCGCTGGACCGCGAGACACTCGTCCACTCGGTGCGCAGGACCGGATGCGCTGTCGTCGCCGAGGACGACTGGCTCACCTACGGCATCGGGGCCGAGGTCGCCGCCTCGATCTCCGATGGCGCCTTCGACCACCTCGACGCGCCCGTGCGTCGCGTCGCTGCGGCCGAGGTGCCGCTCCCCTACGCCAAGTCGCTCGAGGACGCCGCGCTGCCGTCCGTCGACTCGGTCCTCACCGCGGCGCGCGAGACCCTGCACGCCGTCGGCCGCCGCTGACATCTCCGCCGACCGACGCCGAGTACCCGAGGAAGGGCCATGCCCGAGATCACGATGCCCCGCCTGTCCGACACGATGGAGGACGGCGTGGTGGCGCTGTGGCGCAAGCAGGTCGGCGACAAGATCACCAGTGGCGAGGTACTCGTCGAGGTCGAGACCGACAAGGCAATCATGGAGCTCGAGGCGTACGACGACGGCGTCCTGGAACGGATCCTCGTCGATGAGGGCGGCCGAGTGCCGATCGGCACTCCCATCGCGGTGATCGGCGACGGGACCGGCTCGGCGTCGTCCCCCGACTCGTCGGGCAGTCCGGCGTCGGACACCGCCCCCGGCCCGGCCGCACCCGCCTCGACCACCTGCGGGCGGACGGACACCACAGGCGGTACTGACGGCGCCAGCGCTCCCGCCGACGGCGCGGGGGACAGCCGTGCGGACCGTCCCCGCTCCTCGCCGCTGGCCCGCAGGATTGCGGCCGAGCGGGGCGTGGACCTCGCCAACATCGTCGGCACGGGCCCCGGGGGGCGGATCGTCCGCGCCGATGTGGAACACGTGGTCGACACCATACCGAGCAACGGCATCGTCCTGCCCGAGCCGGCGCCCCCGGCTTCGAACGGAACCCCGACGGCACGCGACGCCGCGCGGTCACCGGCGCCCGAGACGGATGTCGACGAACTCCCCCTGTCCGGGATCCAGCGGGTGGCCGCGAAGCGGCTGACCGAGAGCAAGCAGCAGGCCCCGCACTTCTACCTCACGCGCGCAGTCGACATCACGGCACTCACGGCCTTCCGCGCGACCCTCAACGAGACGCTGGCCGCAGCCGGTGGAGCCAAGCTGAGCGTCAATGACCTCATCGTCAAGGCCGTCGCGACGACGATCCGCATTAATCCGTCCGTCAACGTGTCCTTCGGCGGGGACGTCCTGCGCCGGCACCGGCGGATCAACCTGGGCGTCGCAGTTGCGGTGGAATCGGGGCTGGTGGTGCCGGTCATCACCGACGCCGACCGGCGGCCGGTGTCTGAGATCGCCACGGTCGGCCGGGAGCTCGCCGAGCGCGCCCGCGCCGGCCGCCTGCGACCCGCTGACATGAGCGGTGGCACCTTCACGATCTCCAACCTCGGGATGTTCGGCATCGAGCAGTTCGCCGCCGTCATCAACCCGCCCGAGGCCGCGATCCTCGCGGTAGGCACCGCCACCCAGGAGGTGCGGATCGTCGACGGCGAGATGGTGGCGCGCGTGATCCTGCGGCTGACGCTGTCTGCGGACCATCGGGCGATCGATGGCGCGACCGGCGCCCGGTTCCTCCGGGACCTCGCAGGAGTGCTCGAGACCCCGCTCCGGATCGTCAGCTGAGGGAGATCCGCCCGCACCGCAGCAGCCAGCTCGCCGACGCTGCGTCCCGCAGCGCCGAGGGCATCGATCCCCACGCACCGATCGGGCCGTCCTCACGATCTCCCACCCGGCCATCATCGACCAAGCCCCGCCCGGCCGTCACCGACACCGACACGATCTTCTTCTCCCAACCCCGCCCCGGCCACAAGATGGTACCTGTCTCACCTCATGTTGACAGGTAGGGCCAGGAGGTGGCTCCACTACCCGATTGTCGGGCATTGGCCACCCGGAAGGGTGGTGCGGCCCACCCATGCCCACTGTCAGGCTTGTGACCCAGCTCATCCGCCGTGACGGTTGTGATCCGGCTCCTTCAACAGGCGAGCAGGGAGGCTTAGGTGGAAATAGACGACGAAGATTAATTTCACCTCGATGGCAAGATGCCGATCAGCACATTCGGGTGAGGATCTAATATGCCCTTCAAACGCCGAAGCCACCCAGCTTCAGCACTCACGTCCTGGCCTTCGCACAGCGACCAGATTCAGACCCAGCACAAGCGGTCGGCCACACCGATGGCCACTTTCGCCACGATACCTTCGACCACGGATGCGTCAGGCATGACGGCCGGCAGCTACCCCGTTCCTCAGGCGCTAAAAAAGATCGTCTTCGTGGCCAGAATGGGCCAGTTAATTTCGCTCTCACATCTGGTCCAGATCCTTGGATCATTCACCCCTCCCATCGACCCGGAGTCACGGGAATGGCGTGCCCTCGAAGCTGACCTCGACACCTACCACCACGCCATACAGACCCACATTGATCTCGAGATGGCCCGTGCCGCAGTCAATGTAACCGCCAACGCGGTCATGGCCGCTCACGCTTCCGCTGCGTATGAACAACGCGGCACCCAGGGGTCGAGCCGATCATCTTCGGCCCGGCCGAGTTTATGGCGTCGATGGACATGCCGTCGCTGACGGTGGGCGCGCTCAACCCGGACTATAACGGTGACCCGTTCCATTACGTCCTGTTCAAGATTCTGGAGGGCGCGCGGCCTGCAGGCGATCGACGGGCCGTTCCTGCAGATCCGGGACGTGGACAGGTTCCGCGCCGTGGCGAAGAGGTCGGTCGCGCTGGGGTTCGACGGAAAGTGGGTACTTCACCCGGGCTAGATCGAGGCGTCGAACGAGATCTACACGCCTCGGCAGGAGGACTACGACCACGCCGAGCTGATCCTAGACGCCTACGCGTGGCACACTTCGGCTGAGGGTGGTCTGCGTGACGCAGTCATGCTCGGTGACGAGATGATCGACGAGGCGAGCCGGAAGATGGCCGAGGTTATGGCCGGCAAGGGGCGCGCCGCCACGTTCGAAACCCCCACCAGGTGATCTTTCGCTCCCCTCTGACGGACCACCTCGTCCGGTGACCGCCACCCAAGCCCCGGGATGCGGGCCCCACCGGGCGAGGTGGTTCCTACCGTAACGGCAGGGCCTGTAAAAGTAGCGGCTCTGCCGCACATCCGGTGGTGACTGTGCGTTAACCGAGCAGGATGCGGTGGCGGAGGAGTGGGAAGCCGGCTCGGCCGTGCATCTGGCACATGATCTTTTTGGTCTTGGTGTTGACGCCTTCGGTGCCGCCGTTGCTGTAGGGCAGGGTGAGGGCGTTGTTCACGGCGTGCCGGTCGAGGTCGAGGCCGCGGGTGTAGGCATGCAGGTGAGGCAGGTCGGCGGCCCGCGCGGTGGTGATCCAGACAGTGAGGACGTCGTCGTTGCCGTCGGCGGGGGCGAGTAGCGCGGCGAAGCCGCGGACCAGGTCCGCGAGGGTGGTCATCTCGGGGCAGGCGGCGGTGAGCTGGTCGAGCCGGTCGCACTGGGTGTCGGTGAGGGCAGCGGGCCTGGTGAGCAACAGGCGGGTCAGGGCGCGTGGGGACATCGCCGGCTGGTCGCCGTCGAGCCGGCCCTGGTTGATGTAGCGGACGAGCAGGTTGGGGCTGCCCGTGTAGCCCTGCGCTCTCTGATCTCGTGGAACAGGCGCAGGACCGGGACGGCGGGTTCCTCGGCGCGGCGGCGCTTGAGGTGGTCGCGGTAGGGGTCGACCAGCGTCGGGCGGAACGCCGGCGCGCGGATCAGCCGGTCGGGCTCGGGGACGCGGGCATAGCGCTTGACGGTGTTGAGGGAGAGGTTGAGCCTTCGTGCGCAGTCAAGCGTGCTGACGCCCTGGTCGAGCAGGTCGTGGACCTGGTGCCAGCGTTCCCGGGTGGTCTGGGCGCGAGGTCCGTCGGTGGGCGGCGGACCGGCTTTCGCCCAGCAGGCGCTGTGCGCGGCGACCTCCCGGCGGACGGCCTCGGCGAGGCCATGCCACAGATGCCACCGGTCTCCCACCTGCCGGGCGTCAGGCAGGACACGGCGGACGCCCTCGGCGTAGGCACCCGAGCCATCCCGGCAGACGACCTGCACGCCGGGATGAGCGCGCAGCCATGCCTCCAGGACGTCAGCGCCCCGACCGGGCAGGACGTCGACGCGGCGGCGGGTCTCGATGTCGATCAGGATCGTGGCGTAGCGGTGACGGCGGCGCAGCGCGAAGTCATCCACACCCAAGACCCGCGGGACCTGCAACGGCGGCACGGGGAGACGGAGCAGGCAGCGCAGCGCGGTGTCCCGTGACAGCCGTACCGACAATGCGCCCAGGACCCGGGCCCCGCCGCGGCCTGCGAGTTCCCGGACCACCGCGCCGACCTGGGCCGCCAGCCGGACGGTGCGCCGCTGGTAACGCTC
>NZ_JALKFY010000689.1:0-10588 GCF_023242985.1 Frankia sp. Mgl5
CCGGGCCCGACCACCCGGCGCGGTCAGCCACGCCCGCCGCCGACCCAGCCCACACCGGAAATCCTCACCTCAGAGGCTATTTACTCTCCGTGGTGGGGCGGGTGGGGTTCGAACCCACGACCGACGGATTATGAGTCCGCTGCTCTAACCGGCTGAGCTACCGCCCCGGAGCTGCGCGCCACCCGACCTCGGCTGGGGCGCACCACGGGCAAGCATATCCGGGTGATCGGGCTGCGGCAGCGCGAGCGCATCCGGCGATCTCAGGCAGAGCACACCCGACAGTCCTCACCGCGGCCGACCCGTTGTTCCCATCGGTGAGCCGTCGCCGGCAGCCACCCGAGGACGTCGTGGGGGCACCCGCGCCCGGCTCGTCGCCGAATGGGTGCAGTGGCCGGGCGGGGCCGCCTCAAGCGGTGCGCGCCACCACCAGCCCGGATGGTCAAGGGTTCGGGCCGGCCAGAAAGGAGATGACGTCGGGGAACGCTCGGACGTCCTGGGCGAAGAAGGTGTGGCCGCCCTCGTAGGTGCGCAGCGTGGCGGTGGGGATCCGGCTGGCGATCGCCTCGCTGTTCGTGACGGGAGCGATTCCGTCGTAGCGGCCGCAGCCGACCAGGGTCGGGCAGGTGATCGCGCCGAGCCGGTCGTACACGTCGTGGTGTCGGCGGGCCTCGAGCTGCGCGGTCTCCCCGCGTCGCTGCTCGTCGGTGCGCGGTGTTGAGGCACGCCCGGCCATGCCGTCCGCCGTCATCCTGTCGGCGGGGTGCAACGCCAGCCATTCGGGGGTGAAACGCGAGTCGAGCAGCCGCGGTGCCAGCGCCGCCCGTTCGGCGGGGGCGAGCCTGCCGAGCTCGTCAAGGGGGTACGACGATCCGCCGTCGCCACCGGCCGAGGTGCACAGCAGCGCCAGCCGCTCGATCCGCTCCGGCCAGGTTACGGCCAGTTCCTGGGCGACCATTCCGCCGAAGCTGATGCCGACGACCCGGCATCGCTCCCAGCCGACCTGGTCGAGCAGGCTGGCGGCGTCCGCCGCGTAGTCGGCCATCGAGTAGGGGCCGGGTGGTACCGCGGTCCTGCCCAGGCCGCGCTGGTCGTGGGCGAGCAGGTCGAAGTGTTCGGCGAACGGGGCGAGCAGCCGTCCCGTCGTCGCCAGTGTGGTTCCGGAGCCGTTCAGGTAGAGCAGTGCCAGGCCGGCGCCGCGCCGTTCGTAGTAGATCTCGATTCCGTTGGCTGTCACCGTGGGCATCGGCCCCTCCCCCGCTTCGCCGCCCTCGGTGTCTCCGGCGGATTTACCTCCAACGTGATCCGGTCAGACCGGTCCGGTCAATGCGATCCGAGCTGCGCGAATCTCCGAGCAGGGAACGGGCGAGAGAGCTGAGCGTCGGCCACCTGCGCGCCACGCGGTGATCCCGCGTTGCCGTCGGCGGCGGCCGGTATCGTGAGGCCCTGGGCGAGTCAGCCCTGCCGGCGGTGGGGCCCGCCGTCCTCGCGCCTGGGGAGAACCGCGACGGCGTCGCCAACGGTCCCTGCCAGTAGCTGTTTCCGCTGGTAGGAGGCCCGCCATGTCCGAACCTGCTGCCGAGTCCGTCCAGCCTGATGTCGATGCTTCCCGGCCTGTCGTCCAGCCTGGTGAGACGTCCGAAACCGCCTTTCGGCCCGTCGACCCCGATGTCGATCTTTCCGATCCCGAGGAGCGGGCGGAGCTGCGGCCGAGTCCCTGGCCGGTTCTCGCGACCATCGCGGCCGGTGGTGTGCTCGGCGCGCTCGCCCGGCATGGCCTGGTTGTGGCCTTCCCGCACGAGGCGGCCGATTTCGACCGGGCCACGTTCGCGATCAACACGTCCGGCTGCCTGCTCATCGGCGTGCTCATGGAGCTGGTCGGGAGCGTCTGGGCCGGGCGCCGGCTGGTCCGGCCGTTTCTCGGTGTGGGCGTGCTCGGCGGCTACACCACGTTCTCCGCCTACGTCGTGGACGTCGAGCGTGCCGTCGAAGCGGACGCACCCGGCACCGCCCTTCTGTTCCTCTTCGTGTCCCTCGCCGCCGCGCTCATCGCGGTCGCCGTCGGTTCAGGTCTCGCCGCGCGGCTGCTGCGCTCCCGTGACCGCTCCCGTGACCGCTCCGGTGACGGCTCCCGTGGCGGCTCCCGTGACCGCTCAGCTGATCGCCTCCGCGGCGCCGCTCACGGGGCTGGCGAAGTGCGGGGTGGACGGTGACGGTGCTGCTGGTCGCGCTCGGCGCGGCGGTCGGGGCACCGCTGCGCTACCTCACCGACCGGGCGGTCCAGAGCCGTCACAGCTCGGTTTTCCCGTGGGGCACCCTGGCCGTCAACACCGCCGGGTCCCTGCTGCTCGGGTTCCTGGTCGGCCTGCCGGCGTCGTCCGAGGTGCTGTCCGTCGCCGGTACGGGGCTGTGTGGCGCGCTGACGACCTACTCGACGTTCAGCTACGAGACGCTGCGACTGGCCAGGGACTGGACCCATCGCCACGCCGTCGCCAACGTCGTCGTGAGCCTGACCGTGGGTCTCGCGGCCGCCTTCGCCGGGGTCGCGCTCGGGCAGGCGGTCGGCGGGTCCGCGGGCTGACCCGGGCCCGGCAGCGACTCTGGACCCGGGAAAGTCGCCTGCCTTAGATTGCGGTCGACCGATTGAACGCAGTCCGGAGAAGCAGTCCGGAGGAGCGGAGCCGTCCATGACAACGGAAGGCACCGCGCAGGCGGGGCAAACGGGGCGAACGGGGCACGCGGGGCACGCGGGGCACGCGGGCGATGAGCGGGACCCCGCGCGGGCAGACGACGAGCTGGATGCGGGACGCACCGGCGTGGCCGAGCGCGTGTTCCGGGAGGTCATGGCCACCGAGGCGCCACCGGCGCTGACTCCGTTCGAGGCGGCGGCGCGGGACTTCGTCTTCGGTGAGGTGTGGCGGCGTCCCGGGCTGAGCCGGCGGGACCGGCGGTGGGTGACGCTGACCTGCGTCGCGGCGGCCGACGCGCCCGGTCCCATCGACGCGCACGTCTATGCCGCGCTGAGCAGCGGTGACATCGAGATCGCGGAGATGCTCGAGTTCGTCCTGCACTTCGCGGTCTACTGCGGCTGGCCGAAGGCGTCCCACCTCGAAGGGGTCGTCGGCCGGCAGTGGGCGCGGGTCCAACGGGAGCGGGGGGTGGAGCCGACGGGATGGCCCCCGCTGGACGTCCCCTCGTTCGAGACCGGCGACTGGAACGCGCGGCTGGAAGGGGGCGTGGCCGAGTTCGCCGACGTGAATCTGATGCCGGCGCCACCCGCGGACACGCCGTATCGCCAGGCCGGGATCCTGGGTTTCGTGTTCGGCAACGTCTGGCGGCGGCCCGGTCTCACCCGCCGGGAACGCCGGATCATCACCGTCGCCTGTGTGGGGATCGACGACTCCCCGATGCCGCTGCGGACGCACGTCGACGTGGCGTTGCGCTCCGGCGACCTCACCAGCGCGGAGATGGATGAGATCGTGCTGCAGTTCGCCGTCTACTACGGTTTCGCCAAGGGCGAGGCCCTCGGCGACGCCGCTGCCGCCGCTGTCACCGCCGCCACCGCTGTCACCGGCGGCGAGGCGGGCACCGCGGGAAGTCCGCACCTGGAGGGAAAGCGATGAGAGATCAGCGTCGAGGCCGCAAGATCGCCATGAGCCCGGCCGAGGTCGATGCGTTCCTCACCGAGGAGCGAACCTGCCGGGTGGCGACGACCAGCGCGGATGGGCCGCATCTGACGCCCCTGTGGTTCGTCTGGGACGGGCAGGCGCTGTGGCTCAACTCGGTCGTCAAGAGCCAGCGCTGGACCGATCTCGAGCGTGACCCGCGGGTGGCGATCGTCGTGGACACCGGTCACGAGTTCACCGAGCTGCGCGGGGTGGAGATCCGCGGCCGGGCCGAGAGCGTCGGCGAGGCGCCCCGGGTTGGCACCCCCGACCCCGACCTGGCCACGCCGGAGCTGCTCTACGCACGCAAGTACGCCGGCCGCGACGAGATGCACTACGACGGCCGGCACGCCTGGCTGCGGGTGACCCCGGAGAAGATCACAAGCTGGGACTTCCGGAAGATGTGACCGGCGGCTGGACGTCGGCGTCGGCGTCGGCGTCGGCGTCGGCGTCGGCGCACGGTTGTCGCGGCGCGGGCGTCAGAGCGCGGAGAAGGCCACCTCGGTTGACTTGATCAGTGCGGTCACGGGCAGGCCCGGGGCGAGCTTGAGCTCGTCGGCGGCGGCGCGGGTGATCGCGGCGGTCAGCTCGATGTCCGTGCCGAGGTCGATGCGGACGAGCGCCATCGCGCCGCCGGTGTCGATGCCGACCAGCGTCCCGCCCAGCCGGTTCCGGATGGTCAGGCCCGACGTCTCTCCCGTGGCGAGCGAGACGTCCGTCGACTTGACCAGCACCTCGACCGCCGAGCCGATGCCGATGCCGACGTCCTTGATGGCGTCCATGGTGACGGCCGATGTCAGGGTGTCGCCGTTCGCGAGGGCGATGCGGACAGTGCCCATGACAGCACCATCCGTGATATCGGCGACGGTGCCAGCCAGCCGATTACGGATGCTCAAGGTCATGGCTGGACATTAACGGCGTCCTGTTGCGGGCTGGTTGCGCCAGGCCGTGCGCACCCTCCTCACCTGCCCGTTCGGGCCGTCGGGAGGGTAGGTCACGGTTCACCCAGGCCGGCGCGGCGGGCTCGCAGGATTGCCGCCGTGCGGTCCGGGGCGTGCAGTTTGGCGAGGATGTTGGAGACGTTGTTGGCGACGGTCTTCGGGGTGAGCTGGAGATGGCGCGCGATGCGGCTGTTCGGCCAGCCGTTCGCCAGCAGGCTGAGTACCTCGCGTTCCCGTTCGGTGAGCTCGGGGAACGGGGCGTTCTCCGCGGGTGGGCTGGTGAAGGTGCGCAGTACGCGGTGCGCGACGTCCGGTCCGAACACGGCGTCGCCGCGGGCAACGGCCCCGATGGTGCGTACGACGTCCTTCTGCTGGGCGCCTTTGAGCAGGTAGCCGCGGGCGCCGGCGCGTAGGGCGGCGAAGACGAACTCGTCCTCGCCGTACATCGTGAGCATCACGACCGCGATCGTCGGCTGTGCGGTGGTGATCCGGCGGGTTGCCTCGACCCCGCCGATCCCGGGCATCTCGATGTCCATGAGCACGACGTCGGGGTGCTCCGTGCCGGCGAGGTCGACGGCCTGCTCGCCGGAGGTCGCCTCCCCGACGACGGTGAGGCCGTCGACGGAGTCGATCAGCGCGGACAGGCCGTCCAGCACGAGGCGGTGGTCGTCGGCGAGGAGCACCCGAATGGTGGCGGGGGGTTCGGTCACTGCTGGCTCCTCGTGAGCATTCCGGTGACGTCGGTGTGCGCGGATGAAGAAGATCCGTGATCCCTTTCTGGAGCGACCACGGCGGCGGACCGGGGTATCGCGCTTCCGGCGAGGGAGAGGGGGAGTTCTACCAGGACCCGGCCGCCGGTAGCGGTGGGTCCGGCGATCCAGCTGCCACCGAGCGCGGTCGCCCGTTCCCGCATCGAGGTCAGGCCGACCCCGGGTGCCCATGTCGCGCCGCTCCCGCTCCCGCTCGCGGTGCCGCCTGTCGCGGTGTCGCCCGTCGCGGTGTCGCCCGTCGCGCTGTCGCCGGCTGTTCCGTTGTCGCGGATCTCGACACGCAGGTGATCGACGCAGGTGATCGACACTTCGCAGGACGACGCCCGGGCGTGCCGGGTGACGTTCGTGATGGCTTCCGTGATGATCCGGTAGGCGGCGATCTCCACCGCCGCCGGCAGCGGCGGCAGGGATTCGGGCGCCGACACCACGACCGGGACCGCGGCGTGCCGGAGCTGCTCGCGCAGCGCGGGCAGCAGCCCGAGTTCGTCGAGGACGGGCGGCCTCAGGGCGTAGACCAGGCGGCGCAGGTCGGCGAGGGCCGAGGTGAGGTCCCGCCGGACCGAGTCGAGCAGGTTCCTGGCCCGCGCCACGTCCCGGTCGACGAGGTTGCCGGCGGCGTCCACCTTGGTCGCGGCGGCGGTCAGGGTCGGTCCGAGACCGTCGTGCAGGTCGTGGCGCAGCCGGCGGCGCTCCTCCTCCGCCGCGCTGACGATGCGCTCGCGCGAGCGCATCAGCGCCTCGGTGAGCCGCACGTTGCTGGCGGCCACCGCGACCTGGCGCGCGATGTCGGTGAGCAGGCGGTTCTCCCGCGGAGCCAGCGTGTTCTGCCCGGCCCGCAGACTGACGACGAGAGCGCCGATGTCCTGCCCCTGATGCACCAGCGGGAAGCGGACCGACGCGCCCGGCCGCGCGGCCTCGCCGTGGGTGATGGAACGGGCGGAACCGTCGTCGCCGTGCATCTCCACCGCGGCCGACGGCAGCCGCAGCGCCCCGACCAGGGCTTCGAGCAGGCCCGGCAGCAGTGTCTGGACGCTGCCCGCCGCTTCCAGGCGCGCCGCCACCCCGGTCACCACGGTGTACGGCTCGTCGCGTTCGCCGTAGAGGAAGCGGTTCACCATGCGTTGCACCCGGTCGCGTGCCGGGGCGAGGCTGAACGCCGCGCCGACCGCGGCGAGCACCGTGGACGTCCCGCCCACCTGCTGGCCGAACGCGGCGAGGACCGCGACGCCGGCCGCGTACACGACGGCCACGAACGCGGTGAGCAGCGTGTAGACGAGCGTGCGGTTGAGGACCGCCTCGATGCCGTAGACGCGGTTCGCGAGCACCACGGCGACGACGACGACGAGTTCGACCACGGTGCCGACACTGCCGATCAGCTCTCCGGCGGGAAGCGCGACGACGACGGGGGTGAGCACGATCGCGACCGCGTTGATCACGGCCAGCCAGCGCAGCACCTGGCGCAGCTCACCGTCCGCCCGCATCCAGCGGACCACCATCACGGCCGACCCGAGCAGCAGGCCCGAGGAGAACAGCGCGACCGGCAGCCAGCCGGGGATGGCGTCCACCCCGATCGGATTGGTGAGCCCGGCATAGGCCGGCGGAGACTCGGCGGATCTGAAGGACCACAGCGGTCCGCTCAGCCAGCCCACGGCGCACAGCCCGACGCTGACCGCCGCGACCCGCCCGACCCAGCCGCGGGGGAACCGCCCCTGCGGGAACGTCGCCCAGATGATCGCCAGCACGAGGGGCCCCAGCGCCTCGCACGTGGAGCCGGCGAGAAGCGCCGGCGCGGCCCCCGGCAGCTCCCGGTCGCCGAACACGGTGAACACCGCCCAGCCCGTGCCGGCGGCCGCCGCACCGTGGCCGATCGCGGCGGCCAGCGCGAGCCAGCCGAACGGGACCTCCGGCCGGCGCGTGGCCAGCAGCCAACCGGCCGCCACGAACGGAATCGCGAGGAGGACCTGGGTCCAGCCCGCCGCGCTGGCGGAGCCCCCCGACGGCGTGAGGAACCCGTGCCGGTTGGCGACGGCCAGCACCGCGCCGGCGACGGCCAGCACGAGCGCGGCCAGGGCCAGGATGTGCGCGGCCCGTCGACGCCCTGGCCGTGCCGGCGGCGGGTCCTGCGCGAACACGTCCAAGCCAGCTCCCTCGCCTAAACCCGTGGGGCGCGAAGGATCGCATGATCGCACCCCGTGGGGACCCAGTGTGCGGGACCGCTGATCCCGTCCGCCTCGGGAATTTCTCCCGGCCGTTCCGGGAACGCGCACCCGTGCCGGCGGGACGGTTCCACCCGAATGATCAGGCTGCCGCCGCGACCGGTCAGCAGGACCGGTCCGGCCCGGATCCGATCGGGAGACAACGATGAAGACCCACAGCATCGCCGGCCAGGCCCGCCGTCGATGGATGATCACCGCCGGTGCCCTCGGCCTCGGCGCGGTCGTCGCGCTCGCCGGCTGCTCCGACTCCTCCGGCACGGCGGGCGCGACAGAGACACGCGGAGCCACGACGACTCCCGACGCCTCGACCACCGACGCCACGCAGGCGGCCTGCGCCGCCCAGTTGGCGAGCAACTGGATCGGCATGCCGGGGATCGACCCGGACGCGCCGCCGCCGAGCGCCACCGAGGTCCAGACCTGGGCGGCGTCCATCGAACCGCACCTCGGGCCGCTGCGAGCGGGCGTACCCGGCGACGTGGCGAGCCAGGTCGCCGTCCTCGCCGAGACCGTGCGGGGCGCCGCGGAGGGAAAGCCGCCCGCCGACCCCGACGGCTCCGTGAACACCGCGCTCACCGCCGTCAACGCATGGGCTCATGACACCTGCGGCTACACCACGCTCGACGTGACCAACAGCGACGGCAGCGGCCTCGCCGGTGTCCCGGCCTCGCTTCCCGCCGGCCCGGTCGCGCTGAAGTTCACCAACACCGGCGACCCGGCGAAGGCCGGATTCATCCTGCTGCTCGGCAGGGTCCGCGACGGCGAGACGGCCACCGCGGCCGACGTGCAGTCCGGGAAGACGAACATCGAGGCTGTCGCCGACATCGTCGCCGTGGCCCAACCGACCGGTTCCGATCCCGCCTACGGCCTCGCCACGCTCGCCGCCGGACGCTACATCGTCACCACGCCCCTCGGGGCGCCCCCGCAGTTCAGCGGCGTCATCGCCGCCGGGTTCGAGGTCAGCTGACGCCACACGGCACCCTCAGCCACAACGAAGCTGGCAGGTTCCGCGCGTCAGCGGGGGGCGCGCGGAACCCCTGCGACGACGCCCAGGCTGGCGGCGGCCTCACCGCTCCCTCGACCAGCGCCCACCCGACCTGCCGCCTGTAGTCGCCCCGGCCTCTCGCCCGGATGGAGCTCGAGATCGTCCTGGTGACGCTGTTGCGCCACGCGCCGGGCCTCACCGTGCTGGATCCGGCGCCGAGTTATCGCGAAACCCTGACCATCCGCGGTTTGCGAAGCCTGCGAGTCCGGTTGGAGGCTGCAGGCACCCGGCCGGATGTCGGCCGCTGATCCCTGTCTGGAGTCTGTCTCCTCAAGCGGACACCGCACCATGCGATCGTCTGTACCCGGTGCGACCACGATGCGGGAATCCTGAGATCGGCCCCGCCCCGTGGGCTCCGGTCGCTGTCCGCGCATATAAGGCGCGCGGCGGAGTACGACGGCGGCCTGGTACGGAGCCTGTTCGACGGAAACCGATTGAATGATTGAAAGTCGCCCCACCAAGAGGCGGCGGCTGATTTTTGCGTGCGCACACGTGTCGGACAGGATTTCGTATGTCGTGCTGTGAGAACGTCCGGTCGCCGCGGGGTGGGCAGGTGCCTGCGGCGACGTCGCGCGGGGAGGAGACGGTCAGTGACTACGGTGGGCGACATGGACACATCCGAGGGAGACACCGCTGCGATCATCGCCGCGGTGACGGCGACGCGGCTTGCGGACCCCTACCCTCGGTATCGGGAGATCCGTGAAGTCGGCGCCTTCATCTCCGGTGAGATCGCCGACCGCGCGGTCACTCTTGTGACCCGCCTCGCCGAGGCCTCCGCCGTCCTCGCGCATCCCGCGGTTGGGCACGGGTACACCGACGGCATCAACTATCGCACGGGAATGAAGGACGGCCTCGGTTCACTGCTACGGGCGGACCCGCCCGATCACACCCGGCTGCGGCGCCTTGTGGGCAGGGCGTTCACCCCGGCGGTCATCGAGGCCCTGGCTCCGGAGGTCACCTCCCTCGCGAACGTGCTGCTCGACGAGGCGATCGAGCGGGGCGAGGTCGATGCGGTCGCGGCGTTCGCGCGTCCGCTGCCGTTGCGGTTGATAAGCCGGCTGCTGGGCGTGCCGGCCGCGGACGAGGAGGCGTTCGGGGGGTGGGCGGACGCGCTGACCCGCGGACTGGACCCGTACTATCTGCTGACCGATGAGGAGAAAGCGGCCTGTAACCGGGCGGCCGTGGAATTCGACGCCTACTTTCTCGACCTGATCGCCCGTCGCCGCAAGGAACCGCGCGACGACCTTCTCAGCCGGCTCGTCGCCATCCATGACCGCGGTGACATGCTCGCCGAACGGGAACTGCTCGAACTGTGCACCCTGTTGCTGGTGGCCGGCTACGAGACGACAGCGAATCTCATCAGCGGCGGGATTCTCGCGCTCACGCGGAACCCCGGGCAGCTCGCGGCGCTGCGTGCGGATCCAGCCCTCGTCGGACCCGCGGTCGAGGAGATGCTTCGGTTCGACCCGCCGGTGCAGTTCATCGCCCGCACCGTCCTCACGGACGCCGAGATCGGCGGACGTCCGTTCGCGCGCGGTGACGGTGCGATCATGATGATCGGGGCTGCCAACCGGGATCCGGAGGTGTTCGACGAGCCCGACCGGTTCCTCGTGGCTCGCTACACCAGGTCCGACCGGACGCGGCGCCATCTCGGGCTCGGTGCCGGAATCCACTACTGTCTCGGCGCGCCCCTCGTCCGCCTTGAAGCGGAGATCGCCTTTCGCGCGCTGTTCAGCCGCACCAGCTCGTTCGCGCTGGCCGAGGACACTGTCGCCTACCGGGAGCAGGTCGTCGTCCGTGGGCTGAAGAGGCTCCCGTTGCACCTCTCGGCATGAACAGGGCGCTCCGTGCGGGGCGAACCCTGCCGGTCACGGCACTAGCTAGTGCCGTAGCCGCGAAGGTTTGCCCGTTGTGTGGACGCGCCGGGTCGGGTCCCGCTGGGATCTGGCCATCCGGC
>NZ_JALKFY010000690.1:0-10476 GCF_023242985.1 Frankia sp. Mgl5
GGCGGGCTGCCTATAGCCGCGCCCGCCGCACCGACCGCGGTATCCGCCGTGCCGTACTACACCGGTTGATCACCAGCGTAAGCCGGGACGCAGTCAGCGTCCGCCTGTCGGGATAGCGGCACCGACGCCGCCACCCGGCATGCCTCCCACAGATCATCGAGGGAATGTCGCGGGGGATCCGAAGCAGAGCCCGCAAAGAGCACGGAGCGGCCGGGGAGGCTTCCAGGATCGGGAAGCCTCCCACCTCGGCTGGCCCGCGGCCGCTGGCGCTCCCTCGTCGCGAGGTCCGGTCGGGCCTATGTCCGTCGGTAGAGTTGCTGGTAGCGGGCGGCAGCGTTCGGGTTCCGGTAGACGCAGCCGGGCCCGAGAGGTCGGTACAGGTTGGAACCGACGTCCCTGGATCACAGTTGCCGAAGTAGAACTCGTACGCCAGTCCCTTCCCCGCATGTTCCAGGAACCAGTCGTACATCCACTGGACGAAGTTGGCGCTGTCGCCTCCTCCGTTCGATCCAGCGCCGCTCACGACCCCCACTCGCCGATACCGAACGCCTTGTTGTGCGCCGTGGCGAAGTTGTACCAACAGGTCAGTCCGCCAACCGCTGTGGCCTGGGCGTCGAATTCCGCCTTCGTGCGTGACACCGGCCAGGCATCATAGGAGTCCAGACGACGGTGTCGACCCAGGCGTCGCCCGGATACATGTCGATCGCGTTGTGGCTCGGCGGGTTCTGCGAGTAGTTGGCGTCGAGGCTCCACGATATTTCGGGATCGGGTTCGGCCGTGGACCTGATGGCGTCCACCACGTGGCGCCAGCAGTTGATGAAGTCTGTCGGGTTTGTGGCGGACCACGGGAACCGGTTGCCGTTCGCATCCCAGGCAAGCCGGATGTCGGAACTGGCGGCCGCACCGCGAGCGCGGCTCGGCACGGGTGGCACGGTCCAGCGGCCCGCGCGAGTGACCGGTCCGGCGGCCCCGCGGTCGTGGGTCGGGTCGGCATCCGCGCCGGTTTCGCACCAGCCGCCACAGAGCCGCCCCAAGATCATGATTGCCTGTCCGGGATTGTGACCGACTCGGGGCGGCGCCACGCGCACGAAGCGGGCATTGCGCAGGTGAAGGGACCGCGCCTCGGGGGACGGCCGTTCGACCCGCTCGGGCTCGCTCGAGGCATCGACGTGGCCGGCGGCGGGGAACAGCCGACCCGGGCGCCCGCGGGCAGGATCGTCCCTGACCTGTCAGCCATCCCGGCTGGTTCGGCAGCCGTCGACGCCGAGGACAACCGCGACCTCACCAGCAATTACCGAGCCACTGACCAAGCCATCACCAGGGACTTTCGAGACATTACTCGGTGAATTCCTGGAACCTCTCCGCCCCTACAGCCAGGTTTTCCCCTGGAAAGATCCGGTAGGAGATCAGATCACGAGACGGAGTGCGCAATATTTTGTGGCACGCACGTGGTCTGATGATGTGTCGCAGGCGGTCGGCCGATGCCGCAGAATGAAATTCTCGGACGCCGATGCCGGTCTCGACACACCCGATTACCGCACCAGGGGTTCACGCTCGGGCAACGTCGTGAACCACCGAACTCCCGGTGCCAGACAAATGGAGTGAAACCTGTGATGGTAAGTGACCGTCAACCAGTCGCGCGCTTCGCGGTGGTGGCCGCCGCTTCCTCGGGGCCGGTCGACCTGAGCAACCCGACGTCAACGGACGCCTCGGCCACCACGGCGCGGCCACCGTGGCAGGCCCGCCCGGCCGCGACCGCCGTCACCGGGCCGCCGGGCGCCCCAGGCCTCCTGGTGTGTGGGGACGCCAGTGGCCTGCTGGCCGGCCTCTGGCAGAGCGGCCGGCACCGGGTCGACGGCTTCCTGTGGCAGGCCGGCACGGTTCGCCGCCTCCCCGGGAGCAGCCGTCCGATCGCCATGAGCTCTCTGGGCGTCGTGGTCGGCGAGATGATTGGCAGGCAGGGCCCGCAGGCATTCCGCTGGAGCTACGGCATCCACTCCGCGCTTCCCTCCCTGGGCGGCACGGACATCCCGGGAGGGCATTTCAGTATCGCCGTGAGCGTCAACGGCCTGGGCCTGGTCGCGGGCAGCAGCAGCACCGACAGCGGCGATCGGCATGCCTGTCTGTGGCGGGAACACATCAGCGAGGACCTCGGCACCCTTGGCGGCCCGGAGAGCTCCGCCGCCGCCGTCAACGACCTCGGCCTGGTGGTCGGTACGAGTCAGACGCGCAGCGGGGCCGACCACGCGTTCGTGTGGTCCGACCGCCGTATGCATGACCTCGGCACCCTCGGTGGCACCTGGAGCAGTGCGTCCGGTGTGAACAACGCCGGGCTGGTCATCGGGAGCAGCGGCACGGCGGACGACCGGACCCACGCGTTCTGCTGGCAGAACGGAATAATGACAGATCTCGGGACACTCGTTGGAGATGAGCACAGCGAAGCCGTCGCGGTGAACAACGCCGGCCAGGTGCTCGTGCGCAGCTACGGCGGGGGAGTTCGGGCATTCCTCTGGTCCGGCGGCGACCTCACCGAGATCCACGGTTTCGGCGAGGGTTGGGTCGACCCGGCCGGGCTCAACGACTCCGGCGTGGTCTGCGGAACGGTCGAGCTCCCGACCGGGGACGGGCATGCGTTCCGCTGGCGGCATGGAGTGGTCACCGATCTCGGGACCCTCGGCGGGAGGCAGAGCTCGGCCAGTCACGTGACGGCCGGTGGAGTCGTTCTCGGTGAGGCGGTGAGCGTCTCGAGCCCCGTCCCCCACGCCGCTTTCTGGACACCGTAGTGGTGCCTGAGAGCGGCGGTGCGCCGCATGCCACAGCGAGCGGCCAGCGTGGCGACGCCGGCACCGCCTACAGACCAGCAGAACGGCCCCGGCGCTCCGACGCCGTCCGCAACCAGGAGCGCCTGCTGACCGCGGCGCGGGCGGTCTTCGCCGAACTCGGCACGAACGCACCGTTGAACACGATCGCGCGACGCGCCGGGGTCGGCCCGGCGACGCTCTACCGGAACTTCGCCAACCGCGAGGACCTGATCGAGGCCGTGTACCGCGAGGATGTCGCCGGTCTCCGCCGCCAGGCGGACGAGCTGGGCGACCGGCTCCCGCCCGGCGCAGCGCTCGCCGCCTGGCTCCGGCAGCTCGCGAGACACCTCCTGGCCCGGCAGGGGGTCTTCGTCCTCGAGCTCGAGGGCCCGCCAATCGCTCCGCTACCGCGGGCGGCGCCGCCCGCCTCCCCCGCCACGCCGCTCGGTGACGCCGGAGCCGGAGTGCTCGCCCGTGCTCAGCGCGCCGGCAGCGCGCGTGCCGATATCACCGTGGACGACCTGGTGGCGGTCACGGCCGCGCTCGTGTCGGCGCTGGGCCCTGGCGGCGGCGAGCGAAATTCCGGCACGCCCGAGTCCCAGCCGGCCGCCGGCGAAAAGGGAGAAATCAGCGTCCAGCATTCACAAGATCATGATACCGGCGCATATCTTGACCGGCTGCTGTCACTCGTCGCGGACGGCTGGCGGATCAGCGACCGCGGCGGTCATCCCTAGCCGTGCTTCGAAGGCTGTGCGTGGCACGGAGAGCATCCCCGCGGTAGGCGGGCCTCCACGGTGCGGGCACGCATCGACCGTCTCGTAACTGGAATGTTCCCTCAGATTATGATCAAGTGCAGGCCATTGTGATCCGCTCCGGGGCCGGAGAAGTCCGGCCCGTTCCAGGTCGACTGCGCGAGCGGCGCGATATCGCCGGGTACGGCGACGATGACGGTCCCGTACTTGCCGAGGAGATCCATAATAGTTGACCTGATCCGAATAAATTCGACACCCGTGTGCCCAACGTGCACCGGGCAGAGGTCGCCGCTGTCCAGACGCGCTATTCCGTCGGGTATCTGCTCACCGGCGGCGACCTGGGACCGGTTCTCCATCCGCCATTGCCGTTCGCTGAGCCAGCCCACGACGACCAGGTCGGCGAGACCGTCGCGCTCCAGCCGCAGCCGCGCTCGCGCCACCATCGCATGGTGGACAGCCGCCGCGGCCGCGGCCGGTGCCGCCACGGGCGAGGTTCTGTCACCGGTGCTGACGAGCCTCTCCCCGTCCGGCGTCAGCCGGACGAGGCGGCCCTGGTTGGCGAGCACCGGCTCGGCGTATGCGACCCCGGCGTTCGCCCAACGGGTCACGATCGACCGTGCCGCGTTCTTCGAGATGAGCCGAGCGGGGTTGAGCACGTCAGGAAGGTCGGCCTCGAAGACCGCATGCATATCGAAGATCCACTCGAGCGCGTGCAGATCGCGCGTGTTAAGTCGAACCGTCCCCTGGTCGGCTCTCCTCCTAGGTATCCGAGTAGCCACCGTTCCTGCTGCCTCCACGCACTCGCAGTACACCGGACGGAAGTAGATTCCCAGAGGGCTTTTGACCCTGAGAGCCATCACGATCCCGATGAGACAAGAGTACATGGCAAGGAGACAGAGGTGAGGAGACGAGCGACTGGCGGTCGGGCGACTTCGCCGGCTGGCCGGCAGATAACCGGCGACCGACCGGCTCCTGCCAATCAGGCCGGCATTCAAAGCGCCAAGATGCGACGTCGCGATGACAGGCCGAAGCACGCCCACGCGGAACTGATTATTTAAATCAGGCACAGATTTTCAGGAACCAGATGGGAACTCGTCCACATTGTCCGGAATTTTTGAGGTACCAGCATCCGCCTGGACAGCAGGCGAGAATCGACACGCCCGCGTGCGCCATCGGCAGCCACAGCACGCCACGCACAGTAGGCACGCCGACATGTAATAACGATGTGAGAGAGACGCCCTCGCGATATGTCTCTTTCACCGGCTGACACCACGTTCGGGTCAGTTAACGACCCGTTCGACGAGCATTTCGCGTCGGCGCGTTACCGCCGCCGTGGAGGGGACAGGCGCGGACGGCTCACCCGGCACCGCGTCCGTGGCTGGTCCGCCGGTGTGACTGGTCCCGGCCGATCCACGCGAGCAGGGCGCCCAGCGACGGCAGGCAGACAACAGCGAGGACTGTGGCCAACAGCCATCCGGCGAAAACATCAGTGGGCCAGTGCACCCCGAGGTAGATCCGGCTGAGCCCCACAGTGAACGCCCAGATGCCCGGGACGGCGACAGCCGCGACCCTGGTGGAGCGCCTGCGGGCCCGGCGGTACAGCACCGCGGCGAGACCCGCGGCGACCAGCGCCGAGGTGGTCGTGTGGCCGGACGGAAACGCGAAGCCGGAAGGATAGGTCATCCAGTCCGCCACCGGCGGTCGCGCCCGGCCGACGATGACCGCCAGCGAGGTCCTCAACAGCTGTCCCAGCAGCAGCGCCACGACCCCGGCGACGGCGCCCAGCCACCACCACCGCCACCGCCACCGCGGCACCGCCAGGGCACCGGCGACCGCGGCAAGACAGTAGGCGCAGGCACCGACGCCGGTGTCGGTGACGGCGACCGCGACATCGGACAGCCCGGGGTTACGGTGAGCCAACACCCACCGGTGCCACCCGGCATCGAACCCGAACGGCGTTCCACTCCGGAGGACGACGGCGCCCAGCAGCACCGTGAGCAGGACCCCCGCGGCTCCGGCGACGGTGTACCGGATGGTCTCGGTGCGGGCCCGCTCCGAACCGGGCGGGCCCACCAGCCGGTCAGAGGTCGAGCGCACCAGTTGCCCGCCGGGTCGACGCATGTCCGCCAACGGAAGTCCCCGTCGGCACATCGGTGATCATCACACGAGTCACCGGCAGGGCCCGTCGGGACACTATGGCCCCCGCTTTGATGTCAGGCGCCGCGACACAGCCGATGATGATCGTTTTCAACGGTCCTGTTCCCCGGTCGAGCCTTCTCCGTCGGTCGTTCGCGACTGGTTTTTCGTGGCCGTTCCCTGCGCGCTTCCCCCTTCCGCAGCCGAGCTTTCGCGTTCGGTTCCGCGGTCGTTTCGGGCCCCGCGACGCGCCTCGACCGAAGAGCGCGTCCCGCCCGCCGGGTGCGCCCCGCCCGAAGACCGCGCCTCGCCCGAAGACTAGGACGGCCGACATGTGAGGACGATGTGCGACGGCCCTCCCCTATCACCATCAGCTCCCCGCTGTATGGCTGCTCCGCCAGGCCGTGAAACTGGCCGGGCCCCCGCTGTGCCGACCGGAAGCGATAGCCAGCAGGTGTTTCCCGGCTGGCCGCCGTTGACAGGCAGGAAGCGGCATCCGGATGGCATCCGCGTACTGCGGTACCTGGGCTGTCAGCCCAGGTACCGCGGTACCACCGCCGGGCCCGAAGATCGGACCACGGTATGACGAATCGTCTCGGGCCCACGCCTAGCGTCTCCCGGCAGGACGCCGGGAATCCGGCGGACGGGTCTGAGAGGGAAGCGATGATCGAGGCGCGACAGCTGACCAAGCGATACGGGCCGAAGACAGCCGTCGACGGTCTGGACTTCACCGTCCGGCCGGGCTCGGTGACGGGATTTCTGGGGCCGAACGGCGCCGGTAAGTCCACCACGATGCGAATGATCATCGGATTGGACGCGCCGACCGCCGGCTCGGTGACGGTGAACGGCCGGGAGTACGCGAAGCACGCGGCTCCGCTGCGGGAGGTCGGCGCGCTCCTGGAGGCGCGGTCCATCCACCCCGGACGAACGGCCTTCGACCACCTGATGGCCCTCGCGTACACCCACGGCATCCCCCGCGCCCGGGTGGACGAGATGATCGAGCTGACGGGCCTGGGTTCGGTGGCCCGCAGGCGCGCCGGTGCCTTCTCGCTCGGCATGGGCCAGCGGCTGGGCATCGCCGCGGCGCTGCTCGGGGACCCGCAGACCGTCATGCTGGACGAGCCGGTCAACGGGCTCGACCCGGAGGGTGTGCTGTGGATCCGGAATCTGCTCACCGACCTCGCGGCCGCCGGGCGGACCATCTTCGTCTCGTCGCACCTGATGAGCGAGGTGGCGCTGGTCGCCGACCATCTCATCATCGTCGGGCGCGGGCGGGTCCTGGCTGACACCACCGTGCGGGAGCTGGTCCGGCAGGCCGGCGGCGACACCGTGGCGGTCGCCAGCGCCGACCCGGCGCGGCTGCGCGGCCTCCTGGCCGGTCCCGGGGTCGAGATCACGGCGACCACGGGGTCGGAGCAGTTGAGCGTGACCGGCTTGTCGGCCCGCGAGATCGGGACCAGAGCCGCTGAACACGGCATCGCGCTGTTCGAGCTCACCGCCCGGACGGTCTCCCTGGAGGACGCCTTCATGGCCCTGACCAAGGACGCCGTCGAATACCATTCCGAGACGACCGTGGCGAGGGCGGCATGACCACCATCACTGAGACCCGGCCCGCACCCGCGACGCCGTCCCGGACGGCCGGCTCCGGTCAGAAGGTGACCGGCCGGCGGGTGCTGCGTTCCGAGTGGGCCAAACTGTGGTCGCTGCGGTCGACCTGGATCACGCTGACCCTCGGGCTGCTCTTCCTGTCCGCGGTCGGCGTCATCGCCGCGGTGCAGTACAGGTCGATGACCGGGCCGGGCAGGCACCTGGACCCCGGCCTCGCGGACGCCACCACCCAGAGTCTCGCCCTGTTCGGGGTGCCGTTCGCGCTGGTCGCGCTGGGCGTCCTGGGGGTGTTGACGACCTCGGGCGAGTACACGTCCGGCATGATCCGGTCCACGCTGGCGGCCGTCCCGCGCCGCCTGCCGGTGTTGTGGGCCAAGGCCGCCGTCCACGGTCTGATCGCCTTCGTCCTCAGCGTGATCGGTGTGTTCGTCGCGTTCCTCGTCGCCAGCGGGATTCTTTCCAGCACCCCCATCGCCATGAGCGTCACCGACGGTGGTGTCGTGCGCAGCCTGCTCGGCGCGGGCCTCTACCTCGGCCTGGTCGCCGTGATCGGGGTGGCGCTGGGCGCGCTGCTGCGCTCGACCGCGGGCGGGATCTCGGCCCTGGTCGGCACGTTCCTGCTGGTACCCAGCCTGATGCCGCTACTGCCGAGGTCCTGGCGGACCGACGTCACCCCGTACCTGCCCAGCAGTGCCGGCGAGTCGGTCTTCGCCCTGCACCACACCGCCGGCACGTTGTCGGCCGGTGCGGGGCTGCTCGTCCTGCTCGGCTGGACGGCTCTCGTCCTCGGCGGGGCCGCGCACCGGCTCGTCCGGTCGGACGTCTGATCCTCCGGTGCTCGCGGTGAGCGGCGACGACACGGCCGGCGGGCTCGTGGGACATCCCGCGACCGCCCGGTTGTTCCACGCCGGACAGCGGGTCCGGCAGTGGGACACCGCACGCCCCTGGGCGCTGGACACCGCCGTCGTGGTCACGATCTTCCTCGTGTTCTGCCTGCCCGCTCTCCCCCACGACGGGGACCCTCCGGACACGCCGATCCCCTTCGCCTGGCCGCCGCTGGCCGAGATGCTGCTGTTCCAGGCCGCGCTGCTCGTCCCGCTGTGGTGGCGGCGCCGCGCCCCGCTGGCGGCGTTCCACGCGGTCATGGCGGCGTTCGTCGTCGAGCTGGCCGTCGGTGTCCTGCTGCGCGCCGACGTCGCGCTGCTGGTCGCCGTTTACAGCCTGGTGCTCCACGCGCCGCTGCGGCGCCTGCCGTGGGCGGTACCCGCGTCGATCGCCACGTTCGTGCTGCTCGTGATCCACCTGTCCACGGTGCTGCCGGTGGGGGATGTGATCTTCCTGCTCCTCAGCATCGGCGTCGCGGCCGCCGCGCTGGGGTTCGCGGTGCGCATCCGCCGCGCGCAGCTGGCCGCGCTGCGCGACCGGGCCCGTCAGCTCGAGATCGAGCGGGACCAGCGCAGCAGACTCGTGGCGGCCAGCGAGCGCGCCCGGATGGCCCGCGAGATGCACGACATCGTCGGCCACAGCCTCGCAGTGATCATCGCGCTGGCTGACGGCGGCGCGTACGCCGTGGACGTCGCGCCCGAACGCGGCAAAGAAGCGCTCAACCTGATCGGCGACACCAGCCGCCGGTCGCTAGGCGAGCTGCGCCGCATCCTCGGCGTACTGCGGGAGCGTGCCGAGGCGCCCGATCTCAGCCCGCAGCCGCGCATCGCAGATCTCGACTCGCTGTGCCGGCGCGTCCGCGCGGCCGGGCCGCAGGTCGAGTACCAGAGCGCCGGTGAGCTCGATGCACTGGATCTCGGGGTGCAGCTGGCGGCGTACCGCATCGCCCAGGAGGCGCTCACCAACATCCTCAAGCACGCCGGCCCGCGCACCCGGGTGCGCATGGCGCTGCGCATCGACGGCACCCGGCTTCGGATCATGATCCGGGACACCGGCCCACCCGACGCCGCCGACCGGCCCGCTCCCCCCGGCGAGCCGGGTCACGGCCTGATCGGAATGCGGGAACGCGCAGGGCTCTACGGCGGCACCGTCGCGGCGGGCCCCGCCCCGGGCGGAGGATGGAACGTGGCAGCCGACCTCGACCTCACCCCGCACGAAACCCCACCGCACGAGCCCGAAGGCGACCCCACATGATCAGCGTGCTCATCGTGGACGACCAGCCCCTGCAACGCCTCGGCTTCCGCATGCTGCTCGAGAGCAACCCCGACACGGAGGTGGCCGGCGAGGCCAGGAACGGTTCGGACGCGGTACGGCAGACGGCGGACCTGCGTCCCGACGTCGTCCTGATGGACGTCCGCATGCCAGGCATGGACGGCATCGAGGCGACCAGACAGATCGTGGCCGGCGGCGGCCGCTCGCGCATCCTCATGCTCACGACCTTCGATCTCGACGAGTACGTGCACGCCGCGCTCCGTGCCGGCGCCAGCGGCTTCCTGCTGAAGGACGCCTACCCCGAGGAGCTCCTCGCCGGCATCCGGGCGGTCGCCGTCGGCGACGCGGTCATCGCGCCCGCCCTCACCAGGCGCCTGCTCGACGCGTTCGCACAGCATCTCGGCGATACCCTTCCCGACGGGGAGCGGGCCGCCGACCCACGCCTGGACACGCTGACCGAACGGGAACGCGAGATCCTCGTCGCCATCGGCCACGGCTGGACCAACGGCGAGATCGCCGAGCGGCTGGTCCTGTCCGAATCGACCGTCAAGACCCACGTGGGCCGCGTGCTCGCGAAGATCGGCGCCCGGGACCGGGTGCAGGCCGTCATCTGTGCCTATGACCTTGGCCTGACCCGCCCGCAGGCCCGCGCCGAAACCGCCCGGGACGGCAGAGCCGACAATCGGCAATAAACGGGCGGGACAGGCCGCACGCCGCACAATTAAATTAACATCAGCAGGATCGTCGAACTGCGCGACCGCACGTTCCCGGAGGCCGTCCATGCTCCCGTCAATCCTTGACATCACCTGGGAGAAATCGCGTCCACCGACGCCGACGAATACATCGGCGCCCTGATGCGTTGGCATTTCACGGAATCCTGGTCACGACTCCACCGCTACTCACCAGACATCGTCCGCGCCATCGTTCAGCAGGTCAGCGGCGTCTCCTGTCGTCGTCTTCTTCCGGCGGGCGCGCAGGTACTCGATCAGGACCGGGACCACCGAGATCAACACGATGAGGAT